>NZ_JBQSWC010000015.1:0-91772 GCF_052376775.1 Halomonas sp. AOP43-A1-21
GGCGGTGGGCCCCTTTTTGCCGCTGAGCCTATCGGTGACGTCAGTTTTATGGGCAATGAGCATATCGCCATCTTTAGTTCCTCCGAGTGGGCTGAGCGTGGGTTCTGCAAGCAGTGTGGTACACACCTGTTTTACCGATTAAAGCAGGAAGAACACTACGCTATCCCTGTCGGTTTGTTGGACGGTAGCGACTGGGACTTTACCGAACAGATTTTTATCGACCAGAAGCCCGAGTTTTATACCTTTGCCAACGATACCCGCATGCTTACGGAGGAAGAAGTGTTTGCTCAGCATGCAAACAAGTCGTAGGCGGTCAGTATTAAGCTATGCAGTTTTTTCCATTGTCGCTTCCAGCGCGTCAATCATTTTTCTTGCCGCATTGGAAAGCGTGCGGTTGGTATGCACCAGATAGCCAAGCGGCCTGTGTATCGGCGCGGTATCGATGCTTAGCTCGACCAGCTCGCTATCCACCATGCCCTCGGGTAACAGGCTCCAGCCAAGCCCGACGCTGCACATCATTTTCAACGTCTCTAGATAGTTGGTCGCCATACTTACCGGTAAGGTAAGCCCGGCTTCAGCAAACCGCTGTTCAATCAAGGTTCGGGTAAACGTCATTGCTCCAGGCAGCACACACTTGTACTGGCATAGCGTTTCAAGCGTAAGCTCAGGCGCCTGGGCTAACGGGTGATCCGGAGCGCAAACAAAGCATAGCCGGTCACGCCAGAGCTTGACCACATGGAGTTGTTCAATAGGGTGGGGCGCAAGCGTTACCACCGCGAGTTCAAGCGTGCCATCCTGTACGCCTTGATAAGCGAACTCTGAATCGAGAAAGTGCAGATCTAGCTCAACCTCCGGATGGTGCTGAGTATAGTGCTTGAGAATGGGCGGCAGGCGGTGCAGGCCAATATGATGGCTGGTCGCCAGCGTTAACCGGCCGCCGACCTGCCCAGAAAGATTGGCAAGCGCGCGTCGGCTGTCCTCTACTGCTGCAAGGATCCGCTTGGCCTGGGGGAGTAATAAATGGCCGGCTTCGGTGAGCGAGATACGCCTACCTATCCGATCAAACAGCCGCGTACTTACCTGTGATTCCAGCGTGGCAATACGTTTACTAACCGCAGGCTGGGTCAGGTAGAGCTGCTCGGCAGCCCGCGAAAAGCTTTGAGTTTCGGCAACGGCTAAAAACGCCTGTAGGCTTTGGGTATCCATGTGTAGTTCCGTCGCTAAATTCTGTCTACTATTCCAATGTGGAATCGTATCTATAAATAACATGAATTGCTTTTATGCGCGACACGCGTAACACTCGTTGCATCACTGGCGCAAAGACGTCAGCGCAAAAAACTAGCAGGGCGCTAGCCCGGGAGAGCCATATGTCAGGTCAAACCCTTTACGACAAACTCTGGAATCAGCACCTGGTGAAGCAGCGTGACGATGGCACCGCGTTGATTTATATCGACCGTCAGCTGCTTCACGAAGTGACCTCCCCACAGGCTTTTGAAGGTCTGCGCCTGGCCAAGCGTAAGCCATGGCGCCTGGATGCCAACCTGGCGACGCCGGACCATAACGTACCTACCACGTTGAAAGAGCGCGCCGAAGGCAACAGCGGCATTAAAGACCCGGTGTCGTTGATTCAGGTGCAAACCCTGGATGACAACTGCGTCGAGTACGGTATCGAAGAGTTCAAGATCAACGACCCGCGCCAGGGCATCGTCCACGTAGTAGGGCCGGAGCAGGGCGCGACACTGCCCGGTATGACCGTGGTATGCGGTGACTCTCACACAGCAACCCATGGTGCGTTTGGCGCGCTGGCCCACGGCATCGGCACTTCTGAAGTCGAGCATGTGCTGGCGACGCAATGCTTGCTGGCGCAAAAGATGAAGAACATGCAGGTGCGCGTGGAAGGTGAACTTGGCCTGGGTGTCACCGCAAAAGACGTGGTGCTGGCGATTATCGGAGAAATTGGCACCGCAGGCGGCACGGGCTACGCGATTGAGTTTGCCGGCAGCGCGATTGCCTCGCTTTCCATGGAAGGCCGCATGACCGTGTGCAACATGGCCATTGAAGCCGGAGCCCGGGTGGGTTTGATTGCTGTTGACGACACCACCATCGATTACCTGGCCGAGCGCCCCTTTGCGCCGACTGCCGAGCAGTGGGAAGCGGCGGTAGCTGACTGGCGTCAGTTGGTATCGGATGACGATGCCTCGTTCGACAAAGTAGTGACGCTGAAAGCTGAAGATATTGAGCCGCAGGTTAGCTGGGGAACCAGCCCTGAAATGGTGACGGGTATTTCAGGCCAGGTACCGGACCCCAAGGCGGCGATGGATGAAACCGTACAGCGCAGCCATACCCGCGCGCTTGAATATATGGGGCTGCACGCCAATCAAAAAATCACCGATATCAAGCTCGATAAAGTGTTTATCGGTTCGTGCACCAACTCGCGTATTGAAGATTTGCGTGAAGCCGCCAAGGTTGCCCAAGGTAATAAAGTGGCCGACACGATCAAACTTGCCATGGTCGTGCCGGGGTCTGGCCTGGTGAAACGTCAGGCGGAAGCCGAAGGGCTGGATAAGATCTTCATCGATGCTGGCTTTGAGTGGCGCGAGCCGGGTTGCTCCATGTGCCTTGCCATGAATGCCGATAAGCTGGGCGCCGGCGAGCACTGCGCATCGACCTCCAACCGCAACTTCGAAGGGCGTCAGGGGTACGGCGGTCGTACGCACCTGGTAAGCCCTGCGATGGCGGCGGCGGCAGCGATTGCTGGCCACTTTGTTGATGTACGCAGTTTATCCGCCAACGATGCTACCCACGCTCAGGAGGCTTGAGCCATGAAAAAGTTTACTCGTTTCGAGGGCGTGGTTGCCCCGCTTGATCGCGCGAACGTCGATACCGACTTAATTATTCCCAAGCAGTTCTTGAAATCGATCAAGCGCACGGGGTTTGGCGTTAACCTGTTTGATGAACTGCGTTATTTAGATGAAGGGCAGCCGGGGCAGGATTGCTCCAATCGCCCACTGAATCCTGATTTCGTGCTCAACCAGCCGCGCTTTAAAGGGGCTGAGGTGTTGCTTGCCCGGCGCAACTTTGGCTGTGGTAGCTCGCGTGAACACGCGCCGTGGGCGCTGGAAGATTTCGGTTTTAAGGTTGTCATTGCGCCAAGCTTTGCGGATATTTTTTACAATAATGCGTTTAAAAACGGCATATTGCTGATCACGTTAAGCGAAGAAGAAGTGGATCGTCTGTTTGCTGGCGTCGATGCTAACGAAGGCTACCAGCTGGATATCGACTTGGAGAACCAGCGAGTCAACACGCCGGGCGGCGAAATTCTGGAGTTTGAAGTGGACGCGTTTCGTAAGCACTGCCTGCTCAACGGCCTGGATGATATTGGCATCACACTGCAAGACGAAGATGCAATTCGTACCTTCGAGCAGAAACACAAGGATGCCCGGCCCTGGCTGTTCCGTCAGCCTGCCTGATTCAGCTCAATAAAAGCTATTTAGAATAGCTAAAAAGACATACATAGCGCGGTGCAACCCGATTGCAACGCGCTAAGCGGCGCCAAGCCGTGCTGACACTCTATTAAGGATTTAACATGACCCACAAGGTGCTTCTGTTACCCGGCGACGGTATTGGCCCAGAGATTGCGGCTCAGGCCGCGCGCTTGTTAAAAGCCTGCCAGGAAGCGGGTTTGGATATTGACGTTGAAGAAGCGCTGGTTGGTGGCTCGGCTTATGATGTGCACGGCGAGCCGCTACCCGCTGAAACGCTTGAAAAAGCCAAGGCGGCCAGCGCAATTCTGCTTGGCGCGGTGGGTGGCCCTAAATGGGACAAGATCGAAGATCTTTCCAAGCGACCCGAAAAAGGCCTGTTGGGCCTGCGCAAGAACCTTGGGCTGTTTGGCAACCTGCGCCCGGCCATGCTCTATCCGCAGTTGGCCAGTGCCTCAAGCCTGAAACCTGAGTTGGTGGCAGGTCTGGATATCATGATCGTGCGTGAATTGACCGGCGGCATTTACTTTGGTCAGCCGCGGGGGATTGAGGAGCGCAACGGTGAGCGTGTGGGCTTTAATACCTACATCTATTCCGAAAGCGAGATTGAGCGCATCGGCCGCGTGGCGTTTGAAATGGCCCAAAAGCGCGGCAAGAAGCTCTGCTCGGTGGACAAGGCCAACGTGCTGGAAGTCACTATCTTGTGGCGTGAAGTGATGGAGCGTCTGGCACCAGAATACCCGGATGTCGAGCTTTCACATATGTACGTGGATAACGCCGCGATGCAGCTGGTGCGCGCCCCGAAACAATTCGATGTGGTCGTGACGGGCAACATGTTTGGCGATATTCTTTCTGATGCCGCCGCCATGCTCACCGGCTCCATCGGTATGCTGCCTTCAGCCTCGCTGAATGAAAGCGGTCAGGGTATGTATGAGCCTTGCCACGGAAGTGCGCCGGATATCGCCGGGCAAAATATTGCCAACCCGCTGGCCATGATGCTGTCTGTTGCCATGATGCTGCGCTATTCGCTTAATGAAACGGCCATGGCAGAGCGTATAGAAGCCGCGGTAGGCAGCGTACTAGACGACGGCCTGCGTACTGCGGATATTGCGTCTGAAGGCATGCAGACTATCGGCACCGATGCGATGGGGGATGCCGTATTGGCCGCATTTGCGAAATGTTAAGTGTGTTTTGAAGCGTGCTAACTAATTGATCTGAAAGTGTGACGGCTCGGCCACTCAAAAGGGTGGCCGACGCCATTTATAAGTTTTGTGTATAATATTGGTCTCATTCTTTGCTGGAGGACTTCACATGTTGAAAGTCGGTTTCGTAGGATGGCGTGGTATGGTCGGCTCTGTGCTGATGCAGCGCATGCAGGAAGATGGCGATTTTAACGGTATTGAACCCATCTTTTTCACGACCTCCCAGGTAGGCCAACCTGGCCCCGATATCGGCGTAGACGTACCTCCGCTTAAAGATGCGTTTGCCCTTGAAGATCTGAAAGCACTTGATGTGATCGTGACGTGCCAAGGGGGCGATTACACCAAGGAAGTCTACGCAGATCTGCGTAAAAACGGCTGGCAGGGCTACTGGATTGATGCGGCTAGTACGCTGCGCATGGAAGACGAAGCCACTATCGTGCTTGACCCGGTTAACCGCAAGGTAATCGATGCGCAGCTTGCTAAAGGCGCCAAGACCTTTGTGGGTGGCAACTGCACCGTTAGCCTGATGCTGATGGGCCTGGGTGGCCTGTTTGAAGCCGATATGGTCGAGTGGATGACCTCCATGACCTATCAGGCGGCTTCCGGCTCTGGCGCCAAGCACATGCGCGAACTGCTCAATCAAATGGGGCAGCTGCGTGATAGCGTCGGTGAAGAGCTCAAGGATACATCGAGTGCAATTCTGGATATCGACCGTAAGGTAACCGCTGCCATGCGCGGTGGCGACTTCCTGACCGATAACTTCGGTGCACCGCTTGCCGGTAGTTTATTGCCGTGGATCGATACCAAGCTTGAGAACGGCCAGAGCCGTGAAGAGTGGAAAGGCTTCGTTGAGACCAACAAAATTCTGGGTCGCGGTGAAAGTCCGGTGCCGATTGACGGTCTTTGCGTGCGAATCGGCGCCATGCGCTCGCACAGCCAAGCCTTTACCATCAAGCTCAAGCAGGATGTACCGCTTGATGAAATCGAAGATCGCATTGCCAAGCACAATGAGTGGGTCAATGTAATTCCCAATGATAAAGACGCCACGGTTGCAGGCTTAACGCCCGCCGCCGCGACCGGTACGCTGAATATTCCGGTGGGCCGTCTGCGCAAGCTGAATATGGGTGGAGAATATCTTTCTGCATTCAGCGTAGGCGACCAGCTGCTGTGGGGCGCCGCCGAGCCGCTCAAGCGGATGCTGAAAATTTTGCGCGAGCAATAAATCAGCAAGGCGAGTGCTAATCAAAACGGGGAGCTTTCAGCTCTCCGTTTTTTTATGTCATTTATAAGATATAAATACATTAGGTCAAATAGGTACAAGCGTTTATTGCTTAATTATGTTAAGTATACTTGGTTATTGTTTTAGGGGCTGCACAGCGCTGTGCATTGATAAATCAAGAATTGGTTGGGTATCGTGCCAAAAAAAACTTCAAACACTCGAGCTGCCCTAAACGCCGCTGCATGGCTGACGCTGACGTCGCTAAGCTCATTTGCATTTGCCATTGAGCTAGGTCCGGCCTCTGTTTCATCACCTCTGGAAAGCCCTCTAAGTGCTTCTTTGCCGCTGCTTGATTCTGGCGCCTATCCGCTAAACGAGTTACATGTGCAGCTTGCCAATGAAGATGCGTTTTCTGCCGCAGGGCTTGAGTGGATCCCATCCATTCAACCGGTGAGTGCTGCGCTTGAAGAGCGAGAGGGCAGTCGGCACATTGTATTGAGCTCTCAGCAGCCGGTTACCGCTCCCTGGCTGGATTTGTTGCTCACGCTTGACTCTCCAGAAGGACAGCTTAACCGTACTGTTACTCTGTTATTCGATCCCGTGGGCTACTCTCCGACAGTTTCAAGCCCAGCGACCCAGAGCAGTGCGGTTGCCATGCTTGATGTGTTGCCGGGGGATACGCTGTGGCGTATCGCCGAGCGTAGCAAGCCAAGTGAGGTCAGTATTCAGCAGATGATGCTGGCCTTGGTCGAGGTCAACTCGGATATTTTTCCTGCCGGTAATATCAATAGTTTGCGTGCGGGGCAGGCGTTGTCTGTGCCCAGTGTAGATCTGGCACTAAGCCGTTCATCTGGTGCTGCCGCTCAGACCGTCCGCGCAATGGTGAATGAGGGGCGACATGCACCTACTTCTGCGCCAGTAGCCTTGCCCGAGTTTGAAGCACCGCCTACGCCGGTAGGCGAGGGTAACCAGCTGGATAAGCCCCTCATAGTAGCCTCATCTGAGGGCGCTACTTCCAATGGCGCAGGTTTCAGTGAGTGGCAAGTCGAGCAAAACAGTGCCATCGCCAAACTTAGCGAGCAGTTGGCGCAAAGCCAAACGAGCCTACTAGAAGCTCAGCAAGACCGCGAGCAGCTCCATATTGAGCTTAATGAGCTGCGTCATGGCATTGGTTTGCTTCAAGACGACATAGCGGCGGCTCAAGCTGCCTTATCCACCCCGCAAGCCTCCAGTACGGGCACTGCCACGGAGGGGGCGCTCGACCGTAATGTGCAGAACACTGGCGGTTTGCTGGCCCGGCTGGAGCGCGCTCAGTGGTTGCCCATCTGGGGCCTAGGCTTGCTGCTGATAGGCCTACTACTATTAGTAGTAGGGCTTGGATGGTTTTTTAAGCGTCGCAAAGTGCTGCCGAATGATGATAAGCAATACATAGAAGGCGCAACATTGGCTGAGCCGACAGTGTTTCGGCCCACCGATGTGGCTTCTGAGAAGGCCGCGTCTCCGTCATCTTCTGGTTCTGAAGAAAACAGCATGCAGGCCGGTGGCGAAATGGTCGATCATAAGCAAGACGCATTCTTCACCAGCGTGGCGAGAAGTCAGGCGGCCGGTTTAGCTGTACCCCTTGCAGCAAAGCCTCTGGCCCCTTCAGAGACGCAGTGGGAGATTGAAGAGGTAGCATTCAAGCCTCGAGGCCGGGATAATAGCTGACCTTTCAAATTTAATGACGTGGCTTGATGACGCTGTTCTACCACTTTGATGAAACACAACCGCTAAAAGGCCGCTTGGCGATGGGCATTGAGTACGATGGCTCACGCTTTTGCGGCTTCCAACGCCTAAAGCATGCTGCTTCTGTGCAAGCGGCTGTAGAAGATGCCCTGACGAAGGTGGCGAGTGCGCCGGTCCAGATTCATGCCAGCGGGCGTACTGATTCGGGTGTTCACGCGACGCGCCAGGTGATTCACTTCGACCCCCCCGCCGAGCGCACTGAGAAAGCCTGGATTTTTGGCGTCAATACAAACCTGCCGCGCGATGTAGCCGTGCGCTGGGTAAAGCCGGTATCGGACGACTTTCATTCACGCTTGGGGGCGCTTGGCAGACGCTATCGCTATTTAGTGCTTAACCAGATCAGCCGCCCCGTTCTTGAGCGTACCAACGTAACGTGGTGCCGTGATCCGTTGGATGCGGACGCCATGCATCGTGCCGCGCAAGCGCTCGTTGGCGAGCATGACTTCTCAAGCTTTCGTGCAGCGGGCTGCCAATCTAAGACACCATGGCGGCAGATGCATTTTATCGATGTGAAGCGTTACGGCCCATTGGTGGTGATTGATATTCAGGGCAATGCGTTTTTGCATCATATGATTCGCAATATCGCCGGAGCGCTGATTAGCGTGGGGCGTGGCGCGCAAGATGATCAGTATATTGAACGTTTGTTGGCGCTTAAGGATCGTAAGAAAGGAGATGTAACAGCACCTGCGTGCGGGCTGCATTTCGTTGACTCGATCTACGACGAGCGTTTTGAACTGCCGATGGAGCCGGTAGGGCCTAATCTGCTCGCGTTTACCGGTGAATGGACCGGCGAGCGTGAACTACCTGACAACCCCAGGATTGCGGCGCGGCGTAAACTTAGCTTTGCCAAGAAAACGCCTGACCCGGCACAGGAGGCGCTCGATGAAGATACTTAGCCCAATGCGCACGCGAATCAAGTTTTGTGGGCTCACCCGCCGTGAAGATATCGCGCAAGCGGTCAGATCGGGAGTGGACGCGCTGGGCTTTGTTATGTGGCCTAAAAGTGCGCGCAGTATCACCGTTGAGCAGTTGGCAGTCCTTTCTGCCGATGTGCCAGCGTTTGTTACCCGGGTTGGGCTATTTGTTGACCAACCTATTGAGTTGATTGAACAGTGTTTGCCGTACCTGGATCTGATTCAGTTCCACGGCAATGAGTCTCCCGAGTTTTGTGCTCAGTTTGGTCGCCCTTGGATAAAGGCCCTGCGCATGCATGAGAGTGTCGATCTGGCGAAAGCGGCGGCTGACTATCATCAAGCGCAGGCACTGCTTCTTGATGCTTATCGTCCGGGCATTCCTGGCGGCACGGGCGAGACGTTTGATTGGGCGAGAATCCCCGCAGAACTTGCAAAACCTGTTATCCTCGCCGGTGGGTTAACGGTTGAAAATATTGCTTCGGCCGTTCAACAGGTAGCGCCTTATGCCGTTGATGTATCTGGTGGAATTGAGCTGACACACGGTTGTAAGGACGTTGATAAAATGGTGTCGTTTGTCAGTCAGGTCGCGTTCGCCGACGCGCGTTAAGCTCACTGCGCAGCTTGCTTCATTTAGCTGCGTCCTATGTTTATTCAATGTTTGCCTTGTCTGGCAATCTCGTGAGGTATCTCTGTGACTATCTCAAGAACTGGCTCCGTAACTGGCTCAGCAACTGGTGATTCTAAAACCGCTTCTGAAACCGTTTCCGAAACCCGGTTCAGCGACCTAACCCGAATGCCCGACGCCCGTGGCCATTTTGGTCCTTATGGTGGCCGGTTTGTATCAGAAACTCTGAGCTTTGCCTTGGAAGACCTGGAAAAGACATACTTAAGTCTGCGTGACGATCCCGCTTTCCAGGCCGAGTTTGATTATGATCTTGCCCATTATGTCGGACGCCCGTCACCGCTCTACCATGCCAAGCGCTGGTCAGAGTCTCTGGGCGGGGCACAAATTTGGTTAAAGCGTGAAGACTTAAACCATACGGGCGCTCACAAGGTGAACAATACGATTGGTCAGGCACTGTTGGCCAAAAAAACCGGTAAGCCCCGGGTAATTGCTGAAACCGGTGCGGGTCAGCACGGCGTGGCGACGGCAACGGTTGCTGCGCGGTTGGGCCTTGAGTGCGACGTGTATATGGGCGCTGAAGACGTACAGCGCCAAAAACTCAATGTCTATCGTATGCGCTTATTAGGCGCGCGAGTAATCCCGGTAGAGTCAGGTACGCGCACCCTGAAAGATGCCATGAACGAAGCGCTGCGCGACTGGGTAACGAATGTCGATAATACGTTTTACATTATCGGTACGGTAGCAGGCCCTCACCCTTATCCGCAGCTGGTGCGTGACTTTAATGCGGTTGTCGGACGTGAAGCGCGGCGCCAGTCGCTTGAGCAGATCGGCCGCCTGCCGGATGCATTGATAGCGTGTGTTGGTGGCGGTTCCAATGCTATCGGTCTGTTTTATCCGTTCGTCGAGGATGACGGTGTTGCGATGTACGGTGTGGAAGCCGGCGGCGACGGCATTGAAACCGGCCGCCATGCAGCCCCGCTCTCGACCAATGCGCCGCGTGGCGTGCTCCACGGTAACCGCACATATTTGATGTCCGATGAGGCGGGGCAGGTGTCGGATACCCATTCGATCTCAGCGGGCCTTGATTATCCAGGTGTTGGCCCTGAACACTCGCTTTGGAAAGATGTTGGCCGAGTTAATTACGTAGCGGCAAACGATAAGGAAGTGTTGGAAGCGTTTCGCGAGCTGACGCAGATGGAAGGCATTATGCCTGCGTTGGAATCCGCTCATGCGCTTGCTCATGCCAAGGTGTTAGCGCCAACGATGCGTCCTGATCAGCACATTGTGGTCAATCTTTCTGGTCGTGGTGATAAAGACATCATGACCGTGGCCAAGATTGATGGCATCGAATTTTAAGAGCAGCTTTTAAGGACCGTTTTTAAGAACAGTTTTTAAGAACCGTTTTAAGGACAAGCATGAACCGTATCGATCAACGCTTCAGTGAACTCAAGCAGCAGAGCCGTAAAGCTCTGATTCCGTATATTACGGCAGGCGACCCGGCCCCGCAGTACACCGTTGGCTTTATGCATGCGCTTGTCGAGGCGGGCGCCGATATTATCGAGCTTGGCGTGCCGTTTTCAGATCCCATGGCAGATGGCCCGGTTATTCAAAAGGCTTGTGAGCGTGCCTTGAAGCACGGCACGCGTTTAGTTGACCTGCTGGATATGGTCGCGGAGTTTCGTCAGGTCGATACTAAAACGCCGGTTGTGCTCATGGGGTACTTGAATCCGATTGAGCGGATTGGCTACGAAACCTTTGCCGATAAGGCGGCGGCAGTAGGGGTTGATGGCGTATTGGTCGTTGATATGCCGCCTGAAGAGGCTGATGAACTTGGTCCGCTATTAAAAGTACGTAATTTAGCTGCGATTTTCCTTGTCGCGCCTACCACTTCCCATGCGCGAGCCGCTACAATATGCGCTCACGGTGAAGGGTACCTTTATTATGTTTCGCTGAAAGGCGTCACCGGTGCGGCAACGTTAAATGCAAACGATGTCGCTGAGCATTTAAAGCCGCTGCGTGATATGACCGATCTGCCGCTTTGTGTGGGCTTCGGTATCCGCGACGGTGTTACGGCGGCTGAAGTCGCCAAGGTGGCTGATGGGGTGATTGTCGGTAGCGCCCTGGTTAATCGTATTGCCGAAAATGTAGAAACGCCTGAAATTATCGCCGGTCAGCTTAGAAGTGTGTTAGCAGAAATGCGCACCGCGATGGACGCCTAACGCTGCCCCTCATCGTCTACACTGAATCGATTGACGACACTCATCAAGCTTGGCGTTGCCAGGCATTGACGTAAACGGAAGACTTTCTGATATGAGCTGGTTAGACAAGATAGTGCCCTCCATGGGGCGTATCCAGCGTAAAGACCGTCGCGCTAGCGTGCCCGACGGCCTCTGGCGTAAATGTCCCAAGTGTGAAGCCGTTCTCTATCTTCCTGAGTTAGAGAAACACAACAGTGTATGTCCTAAATGTGACCATCACTTGCGGCTAACCGCACGCAAACGCTTGGACTGGTTCTTGGATAAAGAAGGGCGTGAAGAAATTGCGGCAGAGCTTGAGCCCAATGATCGTCTTAAGTTCCGCGACTCCAAAAAGTACAAAGACCGTTTTACGGCGGCGCAAAAAGAGACTGGCGAAAAAGATGCGCTGGTCTCCATGCGTGGCAATCTAGACGGCCTGCCGGTCGTTGCCGTTGCCTTTGAGTTTACCTTTATGGGCGGCTCGATGGGGGCTGTGGTCGGCGAAAAGTTTGTCCGCGCGGCGACGCTTGCGCTTGAAGAGCGCATTCCGCTGGTCTGCTTTGCCGCGTCAGGTGGCGCGCGTATGCAGGAAGCACTGTTCTCTCTAATGCAGATGGCGAAAACCTCGGCGGCACTTGAGAAGCTTAAGCAAGCGGGTGTGCCGTATATTTCAGTGCTCACAGACCCTGTTTTTGGTGGCGTGTCTGCGTCACTGGCGATGCTGGGCGACTTGAATATCGCTGAACCCAATGCGCTGATTGGTTTCGCTGGCCCTCGGGTTATCGAGCAGACCGTACGCGAAACATTGCCTGAGGGTTTCCAGCGTAGCGAGTTCCTGCTTGAGCACGGTACGGTGGATATGATCGTGCATCGCCATGAAATGCGATCTCGCGTGGGCGGTATGTTGCGTAAACTGACCCATCACGATGCGCTTTCAATCACCGAGGAGTTGGCAGAAGAAGTAACCGTCGCCGAACCGCTGGTTGATGAAGCCCATATCGCTGATGAGGTGGAAGCACTTCATAACGACACCAGCACAGAGACGACCGATAAGAGCCATGAATCACACCGCAATGCCTAAATCCTTAGCAGAGTGGCTGCATCACTTAGAGACCCTGCATCCTGTAGGGATCGATTTAGGGCTTGAGCGCGTATCACACGTTGCAAAGCGCATGGGGTTGCTTGGCAACCCTATCGCCAAGCGCGTTGTGATTGTGGCAGGTACCAATGGTAAGGGTTCGACCCTTGCCATCATGGATGCCGTTGCCCGAGCACACGGGCAGCGTGTTGGTGCCTATTCTTCCCCCCATTTATTGCGTTATAACGAGCGCGTGCGCATCGATGGCCAAGAGGTGGAAGACGCGCTCTTGGTCGATGGCTTTGAGCGCGTTGAACAGGCGCGCCTGCAGGCGCCTGAAATAAGCCTTACCTATTTTGAAGCGGGCACTCTCTGCGCGCTTTGGTGCCTGGCGAACGCCAACCTTGATCTGGCCGTACTTGAAGTGGGTCTGGGTGGTCGGCTGGATGCCGTCAATATTATTGATGCTGACGTGGCCGTCGTTACCACTATCGCTCAGGATCATGCGAATTTTCTAGGCACCGATATTTCGCAAATCGGGCTTGAAAAAGCGGGTGTTTTCCGGCCTCTTCGCCCAGCGGTGCTAGGCAGTCAGTCGTTACCCAGCAGCGTTGCGGAGACCGCTATTGCACTGGCCGCGCCGGTATATCGGCTAGGCTTGGCGTTTAGCCACAGTGCTGATAAAGAAGGCCGTAAGCCGTGGTGCTGGCATGGATTGACAGCCTCGGGGGAGACGATTTCTATTGATGCACTTCCCGATCCTGGCCTGCCCATTGATAACGCGGCAACCGCGCTGCAAGCGTTGGCAATGACGGGACTTACGCTAATCCCGAAAGCCACGCAGGCTGCTCTGGCTAGCGTGCAACTGCCGGGCCGTATGCAATGGATAGGGCAGTGGTGTCTGGATGTAGGCCATAATCCCCATGCGGCTGCCTATCTGGCGGATCGCTTGCCAGCAACGCCGGAAGGTGGCCGGCAGTGGGCATTAATTGGCATGCTAAATGACAAGGACGCCGATGGGGTGATTGCCGCCCTGGCGCCGCGTATTTCTGACTGGGTCTGTGTAACGCTTGAAGGTGAGCGGGGCCGACCGGCTGCTGAGTTGGCTGAACGTATTACCGCTCAGGGAGGGCGCGTACATCATTGCGCAGACTCGCCTGAAGCCGGAGTGGATTATTTAGCCCCATTGCTTAACGCTCAAGATCGTATTTTGGCAACTGGTTCCTTTTTCACCGTCGCAGCCCTGCTAGCTAAGCCCCTGCCACAGGCTCAGTAGCTCTTTAGGCTAGTCTCGCTCAAGGGAGATGAAGATGAAATACGGTAAAACAGAACGCATCAGCGGTATTGTGATCCTGCTTGCGCTGCTGGCGATTTTTGTGCCCTGGTTGATGAGTGACCCGGCACCTCGCGAGGAGCGCCCGCAGCCTACCTTCATTATTGAGCAGCCGATTGAAACAGCACGGCGCGATGTGGCAGCCCCGCAAATGCCGGCCACGATTAATGCACAGCCTTCCACCAATGTGGCGAGTAACGATGAACTTGATGCGCCGATCAACGCATCCCCTTCATTGCCTCAAACGAATCAAGTTGATCCGCCAAGTCAGGCAGCCACAGCGACGCAAGAGCCAAGCCCTGCCACTAATACAGCAGCGCAGAACGATCCTATTGCTGACCTGGTAGCGGCCAATAGCTCGTCGAGTAGCAGTCAAAGCAGCAGCGCTTCTGCATCAGCCCCTGCTTCAACACAGCAGGGCGAGTGGGCCGTGCAGGTAGGTAGCTTTGGTGATGCAAGCAATGCTGAACGCCTGGGTAATCAGCTTTCAAGCGAAGGGTTTAGCGTTTTTCAGCGTCAGCGAGACAATAATCTGACGACCGTCTTGGTGGGGCCTTATGCCTCATCTGAAGATGGCGAGTCGGCAATGGCGTTGATCAAGCAGCGGGCCAATGTACAGGGCCTGCTAGTACGAGTAAGAGACTAAATAATGGCATTAACGTGGATAGATGCTGTTTTCCTGGCCGTGCTTGCGCTTTCAATGTTGGCCGGGTTTGTACGTGGCTTTGTGAGAGAGGCACTCGGCCTGGGAGCCTGGATTGTCGCCTTGATGGTGGCCCGCGTACTAGCCGAGCCGCTGGCTGAATTCATGGCGGGCTTTATTGAAAGCTTTGATGCCCGGCTTGTATTGGCGTTTGCACTCATCATTTTTGCGGTTATTTTGCTTTGCGGGATTGTGATTCGGTTGGTGCACGCCGCTATTGTCTGGGCGGGTATGGGGCTTTTGAACCGTTTTGCCGGTGCTGTCTTTGGCGTCGCCCGTGGTGCGGTCATTTTATTAGTGGCAACGGTACTTATTACGCTCACGCCCTTTGCTGAACTTCAAGCATGGCAGCAAGCGTCATTACGTCCCACCTTTGTTGAGCTACGCGATTGGGCGGTTAGCCAATTGGATCAGTGGGAGCGTGAATTGCCCGAAGCCCCTGCGTCTCTGCGGGATATTTCATTGCCGGACATTCGTTCGAGAAATGAGTTCGCGCCGCAATCGATTGATAGCCAGTGATATCATAGAGGCTGGTGCAACCAGGCTTTATTGAGTAACGCTTAAAACGCAAGTTTTAAAACGAGTTTCAAGAACGTACGGGCTTGTTTTAGCAAGCCATGGCACTAAAGCGAGGTAACTTGAATGTGCGGTATAGTAGGCCTTCTGGCCAAGCAGGCGGTAAATCAGGGAATCTACGATGCCCTGACCGTACTTCAGCATCGCGGCCAGGACGCTGCCGGCATGATGACCTGGAGCGAGGGACGCTTCCTACTGCGCAAGAGTAATGGGCTGGTGCGCGATGTCTTCCACACTCGCCATATGGCTCGCCTTAAAGGTAACCTGGGCATTGGTCACGTACGTTATCCTACTGCTGGCTCTTCCAGCGAAGCGGAATCCCAGCCGTTTTATGTCAACTCTCCTTACGGCATTGCGTTAGCGCACAACGGTAACCTGACCAACTCCGAGCAGTTGAAGCAGGAGCTTTTCTCGACCGACCTACGTCATATCAATACCAGCTCCGATTCTGAAGTGCTGCTTAACGTGTTTGCCCATGAACTAGGCAAGCAAGGGTTGCACCTGGAAGCGGAAGATATTTTTGACGCGGTACGTAGAGTGCACCGACGCTGCAAAGGCGGCTACGCGGCGGTCGCGATCATTAATGGTTTTGGTATGGTGGCGTTTCGTGATCCTCACGGCATTCGCCCGGTGGTCTTTGGTACTCGCCAAACGGATGCCGGTCAAGATGTCATGATTGCTTCTGAGTCGGTTGCCTTGGATGTGGGCGGCTTTGAACTTGAGCGTGATCTGTCGCCCGGCGAAGCAATTTTTGTGGATATGCAGGGCCAGTTCCATACCCAAGTTTGTGCTGACCGGCCGCAGCTGCGCTCGTGCATTTTCGAGCATGTGTATCTGGCACGTCCAGACTCTATTTTGGACGGTGCCTACGTGTACGGCACGCGTATGCAGATGGGTCGCAAGCTGGGTGATCGCATTCTTAACGAATGGCCGGATCACGATATTGATGTGGTGATTCCGATTCCGGATACGTCGCGCACCTCGGCGCTGGAAATGGCCCAGCACCTTGGGGTGACGTACCGCGAAGGCTTTATGAAGAACCGCTACATTGGCCGTACGTTTATCATGCCGGGCCAAACCCAGCGTAAGAAATCGGTACGCCAAAAACTCAACGCTATCGACGTTGAATTCAAAGGCAAGAACGTGCTGCTGGTGGATGACTCCATTGTGCGTGGCACAACCTGTAAGCAGATCATTCAAATGGCACGCGATGCGGGGGCGCGTAAGGTCTATTTTGCTTCCGCCGCGCCGCCTGTGCGTTATCCCAACGTCTACGGCATCGATATGCCTGCAGCAATCGAGCTGATCGCTCATGGGCGTACTGAAGATGAAGTGGGCGAGCTGATTGGCGCCGATCGCATCTTCTATCAGGATCTAGAAGATCTGAAAGATGCCTGTCGTGAAGTGAACCCCGAAATGGAAGCCTTCGACTGTTCAGTGTTTGACGGTAACTATGTCACTGGGGATATCGACGAGGCCTACTTGGCGGTGCTGGAAGCCAGTCGTAATGATTCGGCAAAAGATCAAAGTGCGGGGAATCACGCCCTGGTAGATATGCATAACCAGGATGATGACCTCGACGATTAATGGGTTTTGAAAAGCCCTAGCTAGGGCTTTTTCAGATTGAGCCGAAACGCTTCACGATGTTTATAGAAACCCGTTTATAGAAACCCGTTTATAGAAACCCGTTTATAAAAAACTAAGGGACACGCCCATGCAGAATAACAGCCCGCAGGATGAGTGGTCGTTAGAGACGCTGGCGATTCGTTCAGGCCACCATCGTACCTTTGAGCAGGAGCATTCGGAGCCGATCTTTCCCACTTCAAGCTTTGTTTATGAAAGTGCCGCTGAGGCGGCGCGCAAGTTTGGTGGCAAGGAGCCGGGCAACGTTTACTCGCGCTTTACTAACCCGAGCGTGCATACCTTCGAGCGGCGGCTAGCCGCCCTTGAAGGCGGCGAGCGCTGCGTGGCGACAAGCTCTGGTATGTCGGCGATTCTCTCCACCGCGCTTGCTCTTTTGTCGGCGGGTGATGAAATCGTGGCGTCGCGTTCGCTGTTTGGCTCAACCGTCAGCCTGTTCGACAAGTACTTGGGTAAGTTCGGGATAACCACGCGTTACGTGGAGCTTTCGAGTCTTGAAGCCTGGGACGCGGCCATCACGCCCAAAACGCGACTGCTGTTTGCTGAAACACCGTCCAATCCGCTTTCTGAGATTGCCGATATCAAGGCGCTTGCCGCCCTTGCCAAGCAGCACGATGCGCTGTTGGCGATTGATAACTGTTTTTTGACTCCCGTACTTCAACAGCCACTGGCATTGGGCGCCGATCTGGTGATTCACTCGGCTACCAAGTATCTGGACGGTCAGGGCAGGGCAATCGGCGGGGCCGTAGTGGGCAGGCACGACCTGTTGGAAGAAATTTTTGGCGTTGTGCGTACTTGTGGCCCGTGCATGAGTCCGTTCAACGCCTGGATCTTTACCAAGGGTCTTGAGACGCTTTCCTTGCGTATGAAGGCTCACTGTGAAAATGCGTTGACACTGGCGCGCTGGTTGGAACAGCACCCGGCCGTTAATAAGGTTTTCTACAGCGGTCTTGAAGCCCATCCGCAGCATGCGCTTGCCACACAGCAGCAGAAAGGATTTGGTGCCGTATTGGGGTTTGAGGTGATTAACGGGCAAGAGGGTGCTTGGCAGGTCATTGATGCCACGCGTCTGCTTTCAATTACGGGCAATCTGGGGGATGTCAAAACCACGATTACCCATCCGGCAACGACCACGCATGGCCGTCTGAGCGATGTGCAAAAAGAAGCTGCTGGTATTTCCCCAGGGCTGATTCGCGTCGCTGTTGGTTTAGAAAGCCAGCAGGATATTCAGCGAGACTTGGCCCGAGGCCTGGATGCTTTAGCTGCTGGTTAATCAAACAATTGGTATGGCTAACGAAAAACCCACCTAGCGGTGGGTTTTTTAGTGCTCATCAAATCTGAGTTTCCGCTGTTTTCAAACAGCGGCTACCGGTTTCAGGAAGCGTTGCGGTGCGGCAGGTCCGACTGGGCAATCTGGTCATTGTTGCTGGCTGAGTGGTGCGCTTCAGAGCTTGGAGCGATAACACGGTTCTTGGCTGCATCGCCATTTACCAGTGGCAGATCAGCTGGCGTGATGGACAGACTGTCGGCGCTGTGGCTTAAGGAGGAACTTGCGTGAACTACTTGGTTGAACTCATCTGAGCCCTGTTCAGCCAGAACAGCGGTCGAAGTCAGAGCCATGGCGATCGCGGCGATAAAGGTAAAGTTTTTCATGAGTGCTGTTCTCTCGTAACAATATGCATTTAGTTTTAAGTCGTAATGACGTGTCGTGTTAGGACATGCGCTAATATTAAGCGCGCAAAACAAATAGTAAAATTGATTTAAAATACCTGATTCATGCTATTTTATAGAATGATTGTAATCTTCCGAACCAGTAGTGATGCAAGCTATCTATAAAAGTCGTTAGCCCGTTATTCAGTGGTTTTTACGAATGATGCATTCAGCTTTTTTCAGCAGTAATGGTTATTACTTGTCAGTATGCTTTGCAGGTAAATTCACAATTTTTCTCATGTTAATCGCATGTGCTGGCCAGTACCCCTGTAGGCGTAATGGGTTACTTGATAAGGAATAAAAACGATGTGGCGTAATTCACGCATGCGCTGGGGGGCGGTAAGTATCTTTTTCCACTGGCTGAGCGCTCTGGCAATTATTGGCCTGTTTGTGCTGGGCTGGTGGATGACTGGGCTTGGCTATTATGACAGCTGGTATAACCTGGGCCCCTGGGTGCATCGCTCAATTGGAGTTTTGCTGCTGCTGGTCACCGTGGTGAGGATTGTCTGGCGTCTGGTGCAGGTGACGCCAGCAGGTGAAGGCAGCCGTCTTGAAAAGCTGGCTGCACACGTGGGGCATATTGCGCTTTATGTGATTTTGCTGCTTGTGCTGGGCAGCGGCTATCTGATCTCTACGGCCAACGGGCGCAGTATCAGCGTATTTGGATGGTTCGATGTACCTGCTCTGGTGCATGGGTTACCGAACCAGGCCAGCATTGCCGGTGATATCCATTGGTATAGCGCGCTGGCGCTCGTTACTCTGGCCGCCGGGCATGCGCTGGCCGCCTTTAAGCATCATTGGGTTAATAAGCACGATACGCTGCTCCGCATGATTAACCCTATGCATCGTTCCAGAAAAATGTAAATGTGAAATTTCTAACGCTTTGATTTTTAATCCGAAATAGTTTAAAGAACGAGTTTTTTGAACGCTGCGATCACGCTCTATTCGTAGTGCCTACTATGGAAAGTCAGGAGATATTAATGATGTTGAAAAAGACTGCATGTGCATCTGCCGTTGCTGCTGCATTACTATTCCCACTGAGTCAGGCGCAAGCGGCCGACTATCAAGTGGATACTGAAGGTCAGCACGCGTTTGTCCAGTTCAAAATCAGCCACCTGGGCATGTCTTACCTGCTGGGCAGCTTCAAGGAGTTTGATGGCCAGTTCACCTACGATGAAGATGACCTGGACGCTTCATCCGTCGAGTTTGAAGTAAAGGTCGACAGCCTGGATTCCAACCATGCTGAGCGTGACCGCCACATCCTGAGCGATGATTTCCTGAATGCGAGCGAGTATCCCACCGCCACGTTCACCTCAACCGGTTTTGAATCAACCGGCGATAACGAAGGTGTTCTCACCGGTGACTTGACGCTGCATGGTGAAACCCAGGAAATCGAAATGCCGGTTACCCTGATTGGTGAAGGCGATGACCCGTGGGGCAATTATCGTGCCGGGTTTGAAGGTAAGACAATGCTGACGCTGAGCGATTTTGGAATCGACATGAGCGATTTTCCCGAGCCGATGCATGAGCTTGAGCTTTACGTGACGTTTGAAGGCATCCGTCAGTAAATTTTAAAGCTTGAAACGCCACTGCCCTTGCCGGGCGGTGGCGTTTTTGTTTATAACCACCCCGTTCAAAAAGGAGTGACTAGCTTGAGCAACACCTTGCAGCAGCACGAGTTGGCCATAACCTTATGGCGCCAGACATGGCCGATGGCAATCGGTGTGTTGGCGTTATTGGGTTTTCAGCTTGTAGATAGTGCCTTTGTTGCCCGCTTGGGAACCGTTCCTTTGGCTGCGCAGTCGTTTACCTTTCCGCTCTCGTTTCTGATCATTGGCATCCAGGTGGGAATGGGAATTGCCATTGCCGCGCTTATCTCACGTGCTCTAGGCGCTGACGAACATGCCAGAGCCAGGCGGTTAAGCAGCCTGGTGCTAATTGCTGGGGGGGCGATTATCGGCGTCATCTGTATAGGCTTGTGGCTTTTCCATGTGCCTATTTTTCGCCAGCTGGGTGCCGATACCACGGCGCTTGGCTACATTCGCGTCTACTGGGCCCCGCAGCTTCTATCCGCCTGGCTCGGCGCGCTGCTTTACTTCATGTATAGCGTATTTCGCGCGCACGGTAATACACGGCTGCCGGGCAAGATGATGGTGTTGAGCAGCGTTGCCAACCTGGTGCTCGACCCGCTGCTAATCTTTGGAGTGGGCTCCTGGGAGGGCTGGGGGCTACCGGGTGCGGCCTGGGCTACCTGCATTGCCTTTACCCTGGGGCTTTTAATAACCACTCAGAAACTGATTCGCAAGCAGTGGGTAGCCTGGGTAGGGCTCTGGGAGGAAGCGGGGCGCTCCTGGCGGCCTTATCTCGGCATTGCCGCCCCGGCCATGATAAGCCAGCTGATGCCGCCTCTAGCGGGGATGTTAACCATTTCTGTGGTGGCTGGTCTTGGGGATACCCAGGTAGCAGCATGGGGCCTGGCAAGCCGGCTGGAAACGCTCTCGCTGATGGTGATACTGGCGATGACCATGTCGCTGCCGCCTTGGCTCGGCCGCTGCTATGGCGCCGGTGATTGGGGACAGATTCAACAGCTAATGCGTCTAGCGCTGAAAGTAGCGCTTGCCTGGCAGCTGGCACTTGGTGTGCTACTTGCACTGTGCGCGCCCTGGCTTGCCATGGTACTGGCGGGCACGCCGAACGTTCAGAGCGAACTGACCCTGTTGATCCGGTTTTTGCTACCAAGCTATGCGGCTCTTGGGGTATGCATGCTGGTGGTTTCGGCGGGTAATGCGCTGGGCTGGCCGCTACGCGCCATGCTGCTCTCCAGCGCGCGCCTGTTTGCCTTCTATTTACCCTGTTTATGGATAGGTGCGCAGCTGTTTGGCTGGCTGGGCTTGGCCGTTGGCGCGGCGCTGGGTAATCTATTGGCAGGGCTGGCCGCATGGGCCGTATTGCAGCGTATATTATCCCGCCCGCATCGGCAGGCGGGATATAACGGCTAGCGTTTGTGAGGCGCTTCCTGAAACGAGAAGTACATAAACAGGAGTGCCATTGCTAGATAGCCCAGCATAAAGTCAGGTGCGGCATTAAAGGCGAGTTTGGGGGCGTGCATCAAGCCCACAAAGGAAAAGCCTGAGGCAATGGCTGCAAACACGGCGGCGCGCCGGAATTGATGATCGATGACAGAAACGGTCATGGCGCCCAGTAAAATAGCCATGAACATGGCGCCTTGCCCCATCACCACAATCGCGCTGGAAATATCGCTGACAACTTCACCTGCACCGCGATTAAAACGCGTCATGATGTAGTTGGCGAAGTAGGGTAGCATGGCGAGCGCCACCGCCGGATAGTAACGTGTGTCGTTAGCTTGAAACGCCGTTGCGATCATAGACATGCCTACAAACACTAATATGGGGGCGACCACCGAAACCGGAATGATCGCTGCCAAAGCGGCAATTAAGCCTGTCATGGTGGCAAGAGCGTAAACGGCGCCATTTAACAGGCTGTAACCGCGCCCTGCACCCATCCATTTAGCGCCTACCGTGGCGATGTAAACCGTTGTGGGGAAGACCCCGCCAAACAGCGCGCCGATCATTGTGCCTACACCATCCACTGCTTGGCATTCACGGACATCGTATTTATCACCTGCGGCCTCCATTGCTTCCACGTTATTCATGGTTTCAATGGCATTATACAGCGTGATGGGAAGCACAACGGTAAGTACCGCCAGCATGCCGGAAAATAAAAGGCCCAGGCCTTCAAACCAAGCCATATTAGGTAACAGTGGGTAAAAACCTAAGTGGGTAAACGCATCACTAAAGCGTTCGCTACCCGCGTCACCAATCAAATATGCCATCGCCGTTCCAACCACAATGGCAAACAGGGAGGTGGGCAGCTTGAATGGCATGCTGACACGAGCGACGAGGCCAACAATAATAATCGCTAGTACTAAAAGGCCAATAATCGGCACTTCCAGAGTCTTGAACAGCATTTCACCGGCAATAAAGGTAAGCGCAACCCCGGCAACGGCGCCCAGCATGGCCGCGCGCGGCAGATGATACTGGACCCAACGCCCAATAATGCTGATAGCCGCTTCAATGGCGCCGCTAATAAAGCAGGCGGCTACCGCCACTTTCCAGGCAAGCTCGGTATCACCGGTTAGCTGTTTGGCCGGCAGCAATACGCCAAACAAAAATACAAACATGACCGGGGTGGAGATCCCGTACGAAAGGGCGGTAACATCAGTGCGGCTTTCTCTACGCGCAAGTCGCGCAGCGCTCCAGGCGTAATAGAAGTTGCCGACCATCACCGCGATGGCGGCACCAGGCAGTACCTGGCCATAAACAATTGAGGCGGGAAATCCCATACCCAGCATGGTGATCGCAATAACAATAAAGTTAGCGATATTGTTCTGAAAAAGTGCGAAGAACGCATCGGTATCTTCTTTTTTATACCAGGGATAGCGTGTGCTGGCTGCCGCCATGGAAGGCCTCATTGAATTGAGTGTTCACAACGCAATATCCTTAGGTTGACCATTAAAAAGGTTCAGGCTTGACTGATCGGTCAAGTATTGCGCTGTATAGGACGCCGCACGGGCGCCCCAGGCTCTGGCGGCAAGCGGACAATTGTACACAACAATAAAACGCTTCCCAAGATACAAAAACGCCCAGGCATAGCCTAGGCGTTTTAACATGCATAAAGCTAACGGTTAGTCGTTAACCGCCGCAATGGCTTTAGCAAGGTAAGGCAGGTTTTCATGTGAGAAACCCGCTACGTTGGCACGGCCAGAACGAACCATGTAAATACCAAACTCATCACGCAGACGATCTACCTGTTCAGGCGTAAGGCCTGTATAAGAGAACATGCCACGCTGCTCTGCAACGCAAGCGTACTTCTGATCAAGTCCGTAAGGCTTTAAAGCTTCCACGAAATCACGACGCAGCGTATTAATGCGATCACGCATTTCGGTCAGTTCTTCACGCCAGATAGCCGTGAGCTCTGCATCGCCTAAAATTTCGCTTACGATGGCCCCGCCGTGAGCAGGTGGGTTCGAGTAGTTCTCACGGGCAACAATAGCGACCTGAGAGCGCACGCTTTCCATCTGCTCTGTGTCTTTGGCCACGGTGATTAGGCAGCCCGTACGCTCGCAGTAAATGCCGAAGTTCTTGGAGCAGGAGCTGGTGATAATCACTTCATCCAGCTTTTCGGCCAGCAGACGTACGCCGTAAGCGTCTTCGTCCAGACCCTCGCCAAAGCCCTGGTAGGCGAAGTCAATCAGCGGCAACAGTTTGCGTTCACGCAGAACGTCCAGCACTTCCTGCCACTGCTCCTGGGAAAGATCAAAGCCGGTCGGGTTATGGCAGCACGCATGCAGTACAACTACATCGCCTTCAGGAATCTTTTTCAGCGCAGCCAGCATGCCTGAGAAATCAAGACGGTTATCCGGATCTACATAGGGGTATTTATGCAGTTCAATGCCGGCGGAAGTGAAAATGCCGTGGTGGTTCGGCCAGGTCGGGTCACTTACCCAAATGCCTTTGCCCGGTAACTGGCTGGCAATGAAGTCTGCTGCTAAGCGTAAAGCGCCTGTTCCGCCCGGTGACTGGGTAGCGCTGGCACGCTTGGCGTTCAATACCGGTGAGTCGGCACCCAATACCATGGGCAGCACGACGTCGCTGTAGGCAGGCGCGCCGTGTGAGCCAATATAGGTTTTGGTGGTTTCATTATTGAGCAGGCGAGCTTCGGCTTCTTTGACCGCGCGCATGACCGGTGTATTACCGTTTGAATCGCGGTAAACGCCTACGCCCAGGTCAACTTTTTGTGGATTGGTGTCTTTTTTGAAAGCTTCAATCAGTCCGAGAATGGCATCTCCTGGGACTCGCTCAATATGCTCAAACATTTACTTAGCTACCTCGTCGGTTCTGGCGGCAAGAATGAAATCATTATGATGCAGGCCGTTAATTTGATGGGTCCACCACATCACGGTGGCTTTGCCCCACTCAGTGATAATGACGGGGTGGTGCCCAGCCTGCTCAGCAAGTTCGCCAACACGCTGGGTAAAGAGTAGCGCCCTGGCAAAGTCACGAAACGAAAAGCTTCGTGATAGCTTCATGATGCCATCGCGTTCGACAATCCGCCACTCTGGTAACTGTTTAAGATAGGCCTCTCGCTCATTTTCCTGGAGAGGCGGCATATGTTTGTTGCAGGCTTCACAAGCCTTACGAGCGAGCTTTTCCATTACCATACTCCCTAAAAAATCGACTAGGATAGAAGAAAAACGCAATCTCGGCCTACATCTTTAGCGCTATAAAGTGCCTGATCGGTGCGCTCTATAAGATTTGTCAGGGGTTCACCGCAACGATATTCGGCCACGCCAATACTGAGTGTGACTTCACCTTTGCCGACTCCAAAATCGTGCCTGGAAATGGCCTCGCGTAATCGATCTGCAAGCTTATGGCATTGCTGTAGCGGTGTAAGCGGCAACACTACCATAAACTCTTCACCACCCAAGCGGGCTACCATATCTTCACATCGTAAATGGGCTTTCATTTCCGTTGCTAGCTGCTTAAGCACTTCATCGCCCTGTAGATGTCCCCAACGGTCATTGAGCAATTTAAAATGATCAATATCAATCATCATGATAGACAGGGGGGTGCCGTGTCGCGTACTAATCGATGTTAAATGGGCTAAATGCACCATTAATTTACGTCGATTTGGCAGGCCGGTGAGAACATCGGTATCGCAGAGTTTGCGAAGTCGCTGCTCTTCGATCACTTGATCGGTAATATCCATCATGACGCCTGTCCAAAGTACCCCGTCGCCAGATAATTCAGGATTACCACATACGGCGATCCAGTGAGATTTGGCGTTTGGCAGGGGAAGCTTGAAGCGAGTGGTTAGCGGTAACATCCAGCGTGCCGAACGCTCAATCGCAGACATGACTTTTGGGTACTCATTACCTGTTAAGTGCTCAAGTAGTTCACCCGCATCATTAGCCAGCTGTACACGATCAATATGCTTAAGCAGCTCGCCACCACCCTCAAGGTAAGGGAACTGCATATGACCATTGCGCGAGCGATAGAACTGAAAAATGACCCCGGGTATAAGCGGAATGAGACAGTCAGCACTCAAAGCCCTAGGGTAGTCATTCACGGACATGCATAAAGCTCCAATATGAATGCCAAAAGTTGATTGTGAAGACTAGCGCTATTTAGGTAATAGAGTTGTAAGCCATTGCTGACAAATTGATACCTTATCAATAATAAATATGAATTAACTAATTCTCTTTTGGAATATAAGACAATAGTTTGTTATCTAATGAGGCTTGTATGTAAGCTTGATGTTATTTTAATTTACTTTTGTGGGTTTAAGTGTGTTTTTGTTAAATATTTTGTTGTTATTCTATTAACCTTAGTGGTGTTAAGTAAAGTGTAGGGATTCTTCAGGAGGCATGATGAGTGGTTTTGTCAGTTTGGTTGGTGCAGGGCCAGGTGATGCTGAATTATTAACCTTAAAAGCCTATAAACGGTTACAGCAAGCCGATGTGGTGCTATATGACAGACTGGTGAGTGACGATATCCTGGCGCTCATCCCTACTAGTGTGCAGCGTTTTTACGTAGGTAAGGAGCGTTCTTTACATAGCGTTCCTCAGCATGAAATTAATCATACATTAGTCGTGTGGGCAAATGAGGGGAAACAAGTCGTTAGACTTAAGGGAGGGGATCCTTTCATTTTTGGGCGTGGCGGTGAAGAACTCGAAATACTCATGGCGAAAAATATAGCGGTAGAAGTAATTCCAGGCATAACGGCGGCATCAGGCTGCGCCGCTTATGCGGGAATACCGCTCACGCATCGTGATCATGCCCAGGCCGTTCATTTTGTCACCGGCCACTTGGCCCATGATGAGCACGCAATTGATTGGCATGCATTAGCTCACGAAGGGCTGACGCTGGTCTTTTATATGGGGCTAGGCAGTGTTGAGATAATTAGTCGCGAGCTTATTGCCCATGGTTTACCGTGTGATACGCCTCTCGCTTTGATCGAAAACGGCACCACAACGGCCCAACAGACCCATATCGGCACGCTACAAGCTCTACCAGAGGCACTAATCGCTGGGCGTATTAAATCACCGGCATTATTAATCGTGGGCAGCGTGGTTTCACTGCATGAGAAGCTAGCGTGGTTTAAAGGCGCTCAGACCCCAGCATCAGCGCGCCATAATGATCTACACTCATAAGCGAGCCAACGTTAATACGTTGAATTAGCTAATGGACTGGCTAGATGCCATTTGCTGTGTATGCTAGTAATGAGTGTTAGGTCATAAGCGAACAATTTACGCTGCTGGTATCGGTAGCCAAGACGAGAGGGACGCAGAATGCCAGAAACAAGCCACCCGGATCATCAGACGCCTGCCACCAGGCTGGATACCAAAACCTTATTTAAAGATAACCGTGTTAGAGCTATTGCAGGTATCGCGGCTATCGCGGTTATCTGGGCAATCATGGCCCAATCTAACGCCGGCACTCATAAAGATCGCGTTGAAACGCTTGAAGAGCAGCTTGCTACAGTAGAGCAGGATAACCGCCGGTACAGCCGCCGTATTCAGGAAATAGACCAAGCAGAAACCAACCTGTCCGATATGCAGGCAGAGATGGCATCCTTGGAAGAGCAGCGCAATGAGGCAAGCGCATCGCTTGAAAGTGCTCAAAATGATGTAACTACCACCCAGTCACGTCTTGAAGAACTGGAAGCTGAGCGCACAACGCTACAGCAGGAAGTGGACTCCCTCAATCAGCAGCTTGAAAGCGCACAAGGCGAAATGCAGTCGCTACGTGATGAGCGTGATCAAATCGAGACGACTCAAGAAGAGGCTGAAGCTTCGCTTCAACAAGTAGAAGATGCGCGTGAAAGTGCTGATCAAGCTCGCCAAGAGGCAGAAGCTGCTCGGCAGCAGGCTGAAGAGCAGCGTCAAGAAGCTGTAGATGAGCTGAACAGTGCCGAGGAGGAGTTAGCTGCACTTGAAGATAAAATCAGTCAGGCTAATGAAGAGCTTTCAAGCTTAGAAGAGCAGATATCCAATACTCAGGCCGAGCTTGACGAGCTGCAAAGCACGCGTGATTCGGTTACGGCGGAGCGCGATGAGCTACAACAGGAAGTCGATTCGCTAACTGAACTGCGCGAGCAGGAAGATCAAAGCCTCACCCAGGTTCGTAACGAGATGGAAGACCTCATGGTTGCCCTTGACCTTGGCCGCAACGAAGTTGCAAACGTTGAGAGCGATATTGAAGCGCGCGAAAATCAGTTGTCTCGCTTGGAGTCTCAATTGAGCGAGTGGCGCGAAGAGCTTTCCTCACTCGATCAGCGTCTGGGTAGTGTTGATGATGCCGCCAATGATGAAGTCCCCACGTTAGCGGGCGAAGCGTCAGAAGATAGCGCCTCAGAAAGTAGTAATACTGAGCAGGAAACGGCCAGCGATGAAGACAATAGCCAGCCGCAGGAGCAGCAGCAAAACCAGCAGCAGAACACTAACTAGTAAAAAGTTCGTCTAAAACGTTTGTATAGCTAAAACGATAAATAGCTAGTACGGACGAACCATCAAACGGATGCTGGTATCCCCAGCATCCGTTTTGTTTGTTTATGAATACTCGTTCAGAGAGTATCATTTATCCCAATGTTCATGATCTACCCAGATATAGGAGAGCGACTAAATGGATGGCGTTAAACACATCGTCGCAGTGGCATCGGGCAAAGGTGGGGTTGGCAAGTCGACCGTAACCGTTAACCTGGCACTGGCGCTTTCTGCCCAAGGTTATCGCGTAGGGGTTCTTGATGCGGACATTTATGGACCAAGCCAAGCCCAAATGCTGGGTGTTAAAGAGGGCGTTCGCCCTGAATCCACGGGTGATAATAAATTCTTGCCCTTAACAGCACATGGCCTTCAGGCAATGTCCATGGCTTTTTTGGCGAATACCCGAGAGGCCATGGTATGGCGTGGGCCGATGGTCGTAGGGGCTTTTCAGCAAATGCTCACGCAAACGCAGTGGGATAATCTGGATTTTCTGTTGATCGATATGCCACCGGGTACCGGTGATATTCAGCTGACGTTGGCTCAGAAAGTACCGGTAAGCGGGGCTGTCATTGTCACTACGCCACAAGATATTGCGCTTTTAGATGCTCGTAAAGGCATTGAAATGTTTCGCAAAGTGAACGTGCCGGTACTTGGTGTGGTTGAAAACATGAGCCTCTATCACTGTGAGAACTGTGGCCATGAAGCCGCGATCTTCGGTACCGGCGGTGGCGATAGTATCGCTGAAGAGTATCAGACGACGGTACTAGGACGGTTACCTTTGACGCTGTCTATCCGTGAGTTGGCAGACTCGGGCAGCCCAAGTGTTGTATCAGAACCTGATAGCTCGGTAAGCCAAACGTTTGCTGAGATTGCCAGGCAAGTTGCCCAATCAGTGAGTGCCAGCGAAAGCGGTGGTCCCACTATTTCTTTTAGCGAGTGATGAAGTAATACATGAGTATCAAATCAGATAAGTGGATTCGTCGCATGGCGCAAAGCGACGCCATGATCGAGCCTTTTGAAGCCGAGCAGGTTCGCTATGTGAATGATCAGCGAGTGATCTCTTACGGTACTTCAAGCTACGGTTATGATGTGCGCTGTGCCGATGAGTTTAAAGTGTTTACCAATATTCACTCGGCTATCGTTGATCCCAAGGCGTTCGATGAGAAAAGCTTTGTAGATATTAAAGGCGATGTCTGCATCATTCCGCCCAACTCATTTGCTTTGGCAAGAACCGTTGAGTACTTCCGCATTCCGCGTAGCGTGCTGACTATCTGCCTGGGAAAATCAACCTACGCGCGCTGTGGCATCATTGTGAACGTCACGCCGCTTGAGCCTGAGTGGGAAGGCCATGTCACGCTTGAGTTCTCTAATACGACCAATTTGCCTGCCAAGATTTATGCTCACGAAGGTGTAGCGCAAATGTTGTTTTTAGAGTCTGATGAAGTCTGCGAAACCTCGTATAAAGATCGCGGGGGCAAATATATGGGCCAGCGCGGAGTAACCTTGCCGCGCACTTAATGAATGAGCGTTATTGATCAGCCCAAAAGCAAGGCCTTACGGGGAACCGTAAGGCCTTGTTGTTTACTGCAGGTGTTTGCCGCAATCATTTATTGATTAAGCAATAAGCTACTCTTCGGCGTCTTCGTCCAGTTCTTCATCCAACTCTTCAGCTGCATCAGCATGTGAGAGGCGCATACCATGGGTAGGCAGCAGGTGACCATCCATTTTGGCGCCTTCAGCGCTAAACTGAAGCCGTCCCTCTAAAAACCACTGCACCGCAATCGGATAAATCAGATGCTCACGTGCGTGGACCTTCTCTTTAAGCGTCTCTTCACTATCATCCGCGCTTACAGACAATTCCGCCTGAAGAACCACCGGGCCGCCATCCAGCTCTTCGGTAACAAAGTGCACGCTACAGCCGTGGCTGGTTACCTGGTCGGCCAGCGCCCTTACGTGGGTATTTAACCCCTGGTACTCGGGCAGCAGTGAAGGATGAATATTGAGCATCCGACCCATAAAGCGTTGTACAAAGCGTGGCGTTAAAATACGCATAAAGCCCGCCAATACGATCAAGTCGGGCTCGTGGCGCTCAATGACTTTAATCAGCGCGCCATCGTAAGCCTCGCGAGTATCATATTCGCGATGGGGCAGGGCAACTGCTTCGATGCCAGCCTCGTGAGCGCGCTTCAAGCCGTAAGCGTCTGCCACGTTGGAAATCACTGCGACAATCTCACCGCCTAGGCGGTCATGAGACTGCGCATCGATCAGCGCCTGAAGATTGCTGCCACTGCCAGAAATAAGCACGACTACCCGACGTGGGCCGGTCGGCTCTGGCGCCATATCGGTAATCGTATCGCTGGGGTAATCGGTACCACTCATACGGGCAGGTTCTCCAGCACCACGGCTTCATCCTGGCGCTTGATAATATGACCGATGCGATAAACCGTTTCACCCTGGGCTTGTAAATGGGTCATGGCTTGCTCTGCCTCTGCGGCAGGCACCACGATGACCATGCCGATACCGCAGTTAAGTACACGGTGCATTTCAACTTCGTTAACGTTGCCTTGAGCCTGTAGCCAGTCAAATACCGCAGGACGCTGCCATGTAGCAATATCAACGTGTGCCGCGAGCTCTTCAGGCAGTACGCGGGGGATGTTTTCGAGCAGGCCGCCACCGGTAATGTGGGAAAGTGCATGCACAGGAATAGAAGTATCACGCATCAAGGAAAGCAGCGACTTCACATAAATGCGGGTTGGCGCCATTAGTGCATCGGCTAACGGGGTATTATCTACCTGCGTTTCAAGCGAGGCATTGCTCACTTCCAGGATCTTGCGAATTAACGAGTAGCCGTTAGAGTGAGGGCCTGAAGAGGCAAGGCCCAGCAGGACATCGCCTTCGCTTACTTTGCTACCGTCAAGAATTTCGGATTTTTCCACAACGCCGACGCAAAAACCCGCCAGGTCATAGTCACTACCTTCGTACATGCCGGGCATTTCGGCTGTTTCACCACCAACCAATGCACAGCCAGCCAGCTCACAACCGGCGCCAATGCCGGTTACTACGTCGGCAGCGATATCCACATCCAGCTTACCCGTGGCATAGTAGTCGAGGAACAGCAGCGGTTCGGCACCTGCGACAATCAAATCATTAACGCACATTGCCACTAAATCGATGCCAATGGTGTCGTGCTTGCCAAGGTCCATCGCAAGGCGCAGTTTGGTGCCCACTCCATCAGTGCCAGATACCAGAACAGGCTGCTTGTAGCCTGCGGGTAGCTCGCATAAAGCGCCAAAACCGCCCAAGCCGCCCATTACTTCGGGGCGAGTGGTACGTTTGGCAACGTGTTTGATGCGATCAACTAGGGCATTTCCGGCATCAATATCGACACCTGCATCCTTATAGCTGAGCGAAGGAGTAGCCGGAGAAGTGGAAGTCTCGGTCATGACAGTTCCTGTGAAGCCTATAGCAGTACGGGTAGTGCTGGCGAGATGGCCAGTGCTGGGCAATAACTGACGTGGATTGTAACACCGAGCGGCGTGGCCCGCATCGCCGGTATACATGTTGCGCCTACGTTCCTACAACTTTTGTTATTATTCAGTGCATAAAGCGCTTTTGATGGATCCAGGAAGGAGAGTCATACAATGCGAAGTTCATGGTTAGGGGGAGTGCTGCTAGTCGTGTTTGTTGGACTGGTGTATGTCCTGAATTCAGTTTTAATGCCCTTTATTGCCAGCATGGTATTGGCGTATCTGGCTGATCCACTGTCTAATTATTTCCAGCGGCTAGGCATGAAGCGCACGCTGGCCGTTTGCCTCGTCTTCTTGATACTGCTGATTGTATTGACGGCGAGTTTATTAATTCTCATACCGCTTATCGTCCAGCAGATTAAGCAGTTGGGCGATGCGGTGCCGGGTATTTTTAGCTGGGTTGAAAACGTGCTGGCGCCTCAGGTTCAGGAGTGGACTGGCTACGATTTACGTGGTGAGTTAACCAACGTACGTGAAGTACTGGTTGAAAACTGGCGTGATGCGGGAGGCTATCTAGCTCAGGCTTTAGGGCATATTGGCCGCTCCGGAATGGCATTTATGACCTGGATTACTTATATCGCACTGATTCCGGTCGTTACCTTCTATCTGCTTCTCGACTGGAATCGCATGCTAAGCAACATCGCAAGCTTGGTGCCGCGGCAATGGGCAAGCGACACGTTTCGTTTAGCACGCCGCTGTGATGAGGTGCTGTCATCTTTTTTACGTGGTCAGCTTTTAGTCATGCTGTGTTTAGGCGTTATTTATGCCACAGGGCTTACCTTGATGGGGCTTAACTTTGGCTTGCTTATTGGGTTTGTGGCCGGGCTGGTTAGCTTTGTACCGTTTTTGGGCTTTATCGTAGGGATTGCCGTCGCCCTAATTGTTGCGTTATTTCAATACGGTACGTGGTGGGCGATACTCGGTGTCATCGTGGTATTTAGTATCGGTCAAGCCGCCGAAAGTGTCATACTACAGCCCAAACTTTTGGGAGATAAAATTGGCTTGCATCCTGTTGCCGTTATTTTTGCAGTATTAGCGGGTGGCAACCTGTTTGGGTTTACTGGCGTACTGTTAGCATTGCCTGTTGCCGCCGTATTTATGGTACTTCTCCGCGAGTTAAACGACCGTTATAAGCACAGTTCGCTTTATACTGCTGAGCAACGTTCATTAACGCCTTTAAACCACCATGATGGGCTGGATCGTCACGACGAAAGGGAATCATCATGAGCCGAGTGCCGGCACAGCTGCCGTTAGGAGTAGGGTTGCGTGATGATGCAACCTTCAATAATTATTACGCTTCAGGCGCAAATGCACTGCTGGTTGAACATCTGACGCAACAATTTCAGCCGAGTGCCGAGCCTTTTATCTATTTATGGGGCGCCCAGGGGAGTGGGCGAAGCCATCTTCTTCAAGCGGCCTGCCATGCTGCCTCCGATGCCGATAAACGAGCTTTGTATCTACCGTTAGCTGATCTGGGCCACTTTCCACCTCTGATGCTTGAAGATATTGAGCGACTAGATTTGGTAGCGATTGATGATCTGGAATATGTCGTTGGCCGAAAGCGTTGGGAAGAAGCGCTATTTCATGCATTTAATCGATTGCGTGATGCAGGCAAACAGCTTGTAATTGCTTCCAATGCCCCTCCACGCCAGCTTAATGTTGTGCTGCCTGACCTGGCGTCACGATTAACGTGGGGCGTCACCTTTCATCTTCATCCGCTCAATGACGAGGAGCGCCTCGCGGCACTGCGGTTACGTGCGAATGTTAGGGGAATGCAGCTGCCCGACGATGTCGGGCGTTATATTTTGCATCGTGGGCCGCGTGAGTTAGGCGATTTATGCCGAGCCATTGAAACGCTTGATCAAGCGTCTTTATCTGCTAAGCGAAAGCTAACGATTCCATTTGTTAAGTCGTCGCTTAACTGGTGAACCTTACCCGCTTATTAATTTAGCGGGTAAGGTCCATGCTTGAATAGATAGTGGCTTAGGCGGGTTTGCGCATTTTACTAGCCGCTGTCTGGGCTTGCTTTACATTGTCTTCAGTTAGCTTCTGGCTTTTTTGAAAATAGTCCTGGTGAAGCGCAACCACTTTATCCGTATCGCCTTTAGCCTGTTCTGCTAGTTGTTTTACAACCTGCTGCTGGCCTTCCATATAACTACGTAGCCCTTCTGGGTCTTTTACGCTGGTTAGCTGGCGCAGCTGCGCGATGCCGGTTTCAGCATAGGCTTGGCTGGCGTTAACTTGTGCATTTAGCATCTTCTCTGCGTAATCGAGAGTCAGGGCGGCATACGCGCGCGCAGGGGCCATAAAGAAATTATCAAACTGCTGGTTCATTTCATTTGTATTGAACGTGTTCATTGTAAAACTCCTAAATCAAGATAGTGCTTTTAAGCATTCCGTTTAACAACAGCCGCTATGAATATTAAGCTTTCTTGCGTTGCAGCATAGCAGTCGTTTTTGTGCAGTGCAACATGGGGCGTGAGGCGTTATTTCTAGCCTAAAGCGGTTAATGTTTACCCCGGCGTTGAGAGCGTCTAGCTTGAATAGCTGCAGATATTGCGAAAGGACTTGCCGACGTGATCAGTTGTAAATAAGATTGATTACTATTTAAAAGGAGCATAAATAATGGATACTCGTACCGAACGCGACAGCATGGGTGAGCTTGAAGTACCGGCTAATGCCCTTTATGGAGCCCAAACACAGCGGGCTATCAATAACTTTCCCGTTTCCCATTCACCTATGCCTGCGGCCTTTGTACACGCTGTGGCGCGGATTAAACTGGCCGCCGCGCGCACTAATCAACAATTAGGCTTGTTAGATGAGGCTAGATCGAGCGCCATCCAAAAAGCTGCACAGGCAGTGATTAATGGTGAACACGACGATCAGTTCCCGATTGACGTATTTCAAACGGGGTCAGGCACATCGACCAATATGAACGTCAATGAAGTGTTGGCTACCCTGGCAAGCCGTGAAGGTGTTGAAGTAACACCTAATGATCACGTGAATATGGGGCAGTCAAGCAACGATGTTATCCCGACGGCTATTCATGTTTCAGCGGCAGTTGCCGTGAATGAGTCGCTACGGCCTGCGCTTGAGCATTTAAAAGCGTGTATTGATCAGCGCGCGAGCGAACTTAAGCATGTTGTTAAAACAGGGCGTACGCATTTGATGGATGCCATGCCGCTGCGTATGGACCAGGAGCTTGGGGCATGGTCAAGCCAGCTAGGCCAAGCCATTGAGCGCTTTGATAGCGCGATGAGCCGTCTGTGTCGTTTAGCGCAGGGTGGAACGGCGGTGGGTACCGGTATCAATGCGCCGGAAGGCTTTGCCAATCAGATTGCCAAGGAGCTAAGTGAGCAAACCGGGTTAAGCTTTGCCCCTAACGATAGCTTTTTTGCTAGCCTCTCCTCCCAGGATGCGGCCGTTGAGCTTTCCGGCCAATTAAAGGGCTTGGCCTGCGTCATCATGAAAATTGCCAATGATCTGCGCTGGATGAATTCAGGTCCTTTAGCAGGCTTGGGTGAAATAGAGCTTGAAGCGCTGCAGCCGGGAAGCTCGATCATGCCGGGCAAGGTCAACCCTGTGATCCCAGAATCGGCCGCCCAAGCGGCCGCCCAGGTCATTGGCCTGGATGCGGCTATTACGGTGGCAGGCCAGAGCGGCAACTTCCAGCTAAATGTCATGCTGCCGCTGGTGGCGACCAATCTGCTGACCTCCATTACCTTGATGAGCAATACCTCACGGCTGCTTGCGGACCGGGCAATTGCGACGTTTAAGGTGCGGGAGGATAACCTGCAGGGGCCTTTGGCGCGTAACCCTATTTTAGTGACGGCGCTCAACAGTGTGATTGGCTATAACGCGGCGGCCGCCATTGCTAAAAAAGCCTACCAGGCAGGGCGTCCGATTATTGATGTCGCGGAAGAGCAAACCGACCTGGATCGGGAAACGTTGGAAAGACTGTTAGATCCAACGGTGCTAACCCAGGGGGGAATTCCTGAATAGGTTTTCGAGCATAAATAACTCGTTCTAGATCGCCAGCGGCGCCTCAGGTTTTCTGCTTTTCTATTTTACCCTGTTGTATGGTTTCGCTGGCCTCTTCGCGCTCTTCGCTGTCTGCTTGAGGTTTCTCCTGCTCAACTTGGCGCGTAGGCTGGTAACAAAAGGTTGCCAGGATAGGGAAGTGGTCAGAACCAAACGCTCCCAGCCGCTGCATGTTTACCAGCGTGAAGTGGTTGGTCACAAAGATGTGGTCAAGCGGCCAGCGCAACAGTCGATTCTTGGCGTGAAAGGTGCTAAACATACCTCGACCCCGCCGCGGGTCGAGCATACCGCTAATGCGGCAGAATAAACGCGTGGTGCTTGACCAGGCCACATCGTTAAGATCACCTGCCACTAACGTAGGCTGAGGTTTTTTGTGGACTTCTTGCCCCACCCATAAGAGTTCAGCATCTCGCCATAACGATTTTTCACTTTCCGCCGGAGCAGGGGGGCGGGGATGAACGGCATACAGACGAATAGAGTCGCCATTTTCAAGCGTTACCATGGTATGAATAGATGGGATGTCTTTTTGGATTAGCCATTTAACCGAGGTGTTTTCCAGCGGTAGACGTGAATAAAGGTGCATGCCATAGAGATTGTCGAGCGGCACTTTAACGCTATAGGGCCATTTTTCATCAAGTGCGGGATCTAACTGATCCTGCCACCATTGATCTGACTCAAGGGTTAAAATGATATCCGGCTGGCGCTGTTGAATCATTTTGATCAGATCCTCAGCGCGCCGGTTGGGCGTCAATACATTGGCAATTAAAAGCGTAATGTGGCGATCTTGGGAGCTTTCTTTATCAGCTGTTTTAACCTGAGCACGCCAAAGGCGTGTCCAGGGTAAAATATAGCGACCCTGCAAGCCCACCGTAATAAGAACGATAATCCAGGCGGCTGAGCGCCAATCGCTGGGTTCTAAAAACACTAATGCCATTAGGCCGAAGAGAAGTGATAGGAGCGCTATTTGCACGCGAGGAAATTCAAAACACCGTATCCACCACCAGCGCAACGGTACTCGAGCGACCAATGTTGCCAGTAAGGGCAGGAGTGCAAGGCACATAATTAGTGGGGCAAGCATATTTGATCTTCCTATTGAGTAAGGTAACTAAAATAAATTTTATTAGTTGTTTATAAATATTAAACACGCTATCAAGCCATGATTTTATCGAGATATACAGCGTAAATCTGGTTCTTGCGTAAGAAAAAAGTTTCTTGCAATACTGTGATAAATAAGTAGAATACGCATCCGTTGCACGACAGGACCATAGCTCAGTTGGTTAGAGCGCCACGTTGACATCGTGGAGGTCGGCGGTTCAAATCCGCCTGGTCCTACCATTCTCGCAACCCATTTTTCAGGACCATAGCTCAGTTGGTTAGAGCGCCACGTTGACATCGTGGAGGTCGGCGGTTCAAATCCGCCTGGTCCTACCAAATTGTTAGCCCCGTGCTTTTTAAGCGCGGGGTTTTTGTTCGTTTAGCATTGTTTTTCATACCGTATTCGTTTATTTCGCGCAGCAAATTAATTCAGGCAGCTTTCTTTGCCAGGCTTAACGTCTAGTGATGAGAATGCCTGATTAGGGATATTTACGTGCGTGAAATGGTGCCTGTCACGATAACGTCATGCTGTATAATGTATAATGCGCGTATAGAAATTGGCCTGAAGTTGTACTGGAATTTGCGCTGCGATGAACTACTTTACCTATGAACATAATTCAAGGATGAAGCTATGTATCTTAATTTAATGCCCAGCTTGGCCTCTGCCTTGGGTGGTCTCAAATCAGGCCTTAAATCTGCAAACAAACCGTCGCTAATGCGTGATGGCGTGGATGATGCAGAGCTGGATGAATATTTTCATACGGCTCAAGAGCTAGGGTTGAGCCGCTATAAAGCAGAAGAAATATTCAACCATTCACTTAGAAAGGCGCGCCGCCGCTCTGATCTATCCATGAGCGACGTTATTTTTCGTGCTTACTGCACCATCCATCTGCATACTTATCATTGATGGGGCGACAGATCCGTTTGGCGCTGAAAAGTAGCTATTAGTGCTTCGATTCCAGCCTGATCGTCTTCGGTAAAGCGGGCAGGTAGTGGGCTATCCAGGTCTAGAACGCCCCACAGGTAGCCCTTTAGAACGACAGGAATCACCAGCTCGGAGCGAGAGTCCGTATCGCAGGCAATGTGGTCTGCGATGGCGTGAACATCATCGACCCGCTGTGTTTTCTGCTGGCGTGCTGCGGCTCCGCATACGCCCTTGCTAAAGGGAATCGGGTGGCAGGCCGGTTTACCCTGAAAAGGCCCTAGCCCCAAGACCTCATGCTGTCGCTGAAGATAGAATCCCACCCAGTTTAGGTTAGGTACTTCCTGCTGAATAAAAGCGCAGATTTGAGCGCTATTGGTAAGCCAGTCGCGTGTATCAAGCAGGGCTTCAAGCTGGCGGTTGAGTAGCGCGTAGTTGGTGATCGGCATAATCATCTCGTTATAAAACGCATCAGGCCGACACAAAGGTCGGCCTGATATAAGTGCTTTCTAAAGGGGTTATTCGGTCCAGCTCGGTACGGCAGCGCCTTTAAATAACTCTTCAGCTTTAGCCGCGACTTCGTCGCGCTGATAAGCATCAACCAGCTGACGAATATCTTCACGCTCTTCGTCACCACCGCGAACGGCAATAAGGTTCACGTAGGGCGATTCAGGGCCTTCTTTGATCAGGGCATCGTCAAGCTTCAAGCCAGCTGGCTGAGCGAAGGTGTTATTGATAAAAGCCATATCCACATCGCGCAGTATACGGGGAAGCTGGGCGGCCTCAATCTCACGGAAGCGGAAGTTGTGCGGATTCTCGGCGATATCGATCGGCGTGGCTTCCAGGTTCTCCGGATCGTTCAGTGTGATCAGGCCTTCGTTATGCATCAAAATCAGCGCACGCCCTTCGTTGGACGGGTCATTGGGCAGAGCAATCTGCGCTCCGTCGGGCAGGTCTTCAATGCTGTCGAATTTTTCTGAATAAGCACCGATCGGGTAAACAAAGGTATAGCCCGCAACGGCAAGATCATAGCCGCGGTCGCTAACCATGGCATTCAGGTAGGGGGCGTGCTGATAAGCATTGGCATCAAGGCTACCGTCTGCTAGTGCAACATTGGGGGTTACGTAATCGGTAAATTCGATAATTTCGACATTAAGGTCGTATTCTTCTTTAGCAATACGCGCTGCCACTTCCATAACTTCGGTTTCAGGGCCGGCAACGGTGCCCATTTTGAGCGTGCGCGTTTCTGCATTTGCCACGTTAACTGCCAGTGCCAAAGCTGTCAGGCTACCAATTATAAGTTTTTGCATATAAGTCTCCTAATGCGTTGTTCCACCATGAATTGATAATGCTGGAATAAGAAAAATAATTCTAATGTTTTTTTGTTATAAATCCGTATAGGCAATGTCTATCATTATTTACGGTCGCTTTTACGCACCAAGTAATCACCCAGGCTTTGAAAGCCTTGCACCATGATCACCAAAATAATTACGGTAATCAGCATGATAGTAGGGTTGAAACGGTTGTACCCATAACGGATACCCAGATCCCCCAGGCCGCCACCGCCTACAGCGCCCGCCATGGCAGAATAGCTAACAAGTGTTACCAGCGTAATGGTAAGGCCCGTAATAATGCCGCCCCGCGCTTCGGGGATAAGCACCTTGCGAATAACCTGCCAGGGCGTTGCGCCCATGGATTGAGCAGACTCAACCAAGCCTGGAGATACCTCATTGAGCGCACCTTCTATCAGGCGCGCCACAAAAGGGATGGCCGCAATGGTTAAGGGTACCGAGGCGGCATTAATCCCTATGGAGGTGCCCACCAGCATGCGCGTGAAGGGGATGATGGCCACCATCAATATAATGAAGGGAATCGAGCGGCCAATATTGGTAATAATGCTTAACGTCTGATTAAGTACCGGCTGGGCTAGAATTTGGCGTGGGCGTGTCACATACAGCAAGACGCCTAACGGTAGGCCGAGCAGCGTTGATATGACGCCGGAGATCGCCACCATATACAGCGTATCCAGCGTGGCCTGTAAAATAAGGTCAAACATTGCGCTGGACATAACCAAGTACCTCGACTTCTAACTGGTGAGACTGAAGATAATTCATCGCTTTTTGCGTCTGCTCGGTGGTGCCGAGTAGTTCCGCAATCATAAGCCCTAAGGTGCGGTCCTGAATGGACTCCACTTTGGCTTGTAGAATGCTTACATCTACATTGCATTCACGCGCCAGGCGCGAAATAAGCGGTGTCGAAACGGCATCGCCCGAGAACGTCAGGCGCACCACAGGATGAGTGGCCTCGCTTGGCGTTGCGCTCAAGCGTTCAATAAGCTCCTTGGGCGGGCTGAGTTGAAGAAAATCGTTCAGGAACTCACGACCCAGCTGGGTGCGTGGCGCGGTAAAGAAGTCGCCGACTTCCGCATCTTCCACCAGTTTGCCGTTAGAGATAAGACTCACTCGGTGGCAAATTGACTTAACCACTTCCATTTCATGGGTGATCAATAAAATAGTGATACCCAACTGCTGGTTGATATCGCGCAGAAGCTCAAGAATGGAGCCGGTGGTTTGCGGGTCGAGTGCTGACGTTGCTTCATCGCATAACAGGACGTTGGGCTTGCTAGCCAGGGCGCGAGCGATAGCAACGCGCTGCTTTTGACCACCAGATAGCTGGGCAGGATACTGTTTGGCTTTATCAGCCAACCCTACCATTTCAAGTAATGGCAATACGCGGCTTTGAATAGCGTTGCGCTTTTCACCCATCAGTTCAAGGGGCAGGGCAACGTTATCAAACACGTTACGCGTGGTCAGTAGGTTGAAATGTTGGAAAATCATGCCAATGCGATGGCGCGCCTGGTTCAGAGCACCGCCGCTCAAGCGGGTCATTTCCTGGCCATCTACCGTGACGCTGCCTTGGGTAGGGCGCTCAAGAAGGTTCACGCAGCGAATTAGCGTTGACTTGCCCGCACCGGATAAGCCGATAACGCCATGGATAGTACCTTTGGGCACACATAAATTAACATCGCTCAGGGCATGAACGGCACTGTCGCCGCTGCCATAGGTTTTACTAACGTTACTAAGTTCAATCATAGCGTCTGCCTTAATGGGAGGCCTTAGACGGAGTGCGAGGGAGCAAGCGCAGGGCGGGATATAAAAAAAAGGCCACCCTGACGGGTGGCCATCAACGCTGGACACACCCTTTTAGCTGCACTTCACCAAATCATTGATTTGATGGACGCCCGCAATATGGGTACAAATCGGCGTCATTACATGGGCCAAAAGTCTAAAGAGCAGCCCCCAGGTTGTCAATTGAAACCGGCTGATTTTACGTTGGACATCGCTTCGTCAGAGGTATTTGGTAAATTTAGCCACTGTTTTGGTGTATTTAACTTTTCATAGCGGAATCAAGGCTGATAATTAATGCCAGGGCGAGCCATATATTCTTAGGCTTATTAGCCGCGCGATAAGCGCATTATTTTGTTCAGGAGCGTAAACTTGCGCCTTTGTTAATTCATGTTTGAATAAGCGCTTTCAAGATGACGTACTAGAGGATTCATTATGTTTACCGGCATCGTGCAGGGTATCGCGACCGTAGTAGAGGTGCATGAACTTGACGAGTTTCGAACCCATGTAGTGGCTATGCCTGCGGCCATGCGCGAGGGATTGGAAATCGGTGCCTCAGTGGCCCATAACGGGGTGTGCCTCACCGTTACCGGGATTAACGGCGATAACGTTAGTTTCGACTTGATGCGGGAAACCCTACGATTGACTAATCTTGGTGCACTTGCACCGGGAGGAGGCGTCAATATTGAGCGTGCCGCCCGGTTTGGTGATGAGATTGGTGGGCACTCCATGTCTGGTCACATTATTTGTATGGCAAACGTGGTGGCCATCGAAGAAGCGCCTAATAATCGTCGGCTATGGTTTGCCTTACCTGACACGATTGGCCGCTTCGTTTTTGAGAAAGGCTATATCGGGGTGGATGGTATTAGCTTAACGGTTGGGGATGTACGCTGTGCATCAGACGACAACGGTATTGAGTTCAGCGTTAATCTGATTCCGGAAACGCTTTCTCGCACAATGCTCAGCGAGCGCCTGCCTGGCGATGACGTCAATATTGAGATTGACCCGCAAACCCAGGTCATTGTTGAAACCGTTGAGCGTGTGTTGGCCAAGCGCGCATAACGATTTGGAACCAAGCTAACTGACCGATTGGTTAGTTGATGGCCTGAAGATTGCTAGCGTTATTACTGGCGGAGGCTCTTCCGCCTCAACTGGCTGCGCGTTTGGTACTCGCATCACACGGTACCTTTCGGTAACATGTGCGGCTTTTCTCGCTCCAAGGGGACGCATTTTGCGTTTGCGCGAAGGATAAAAACATTCATGAAACTTCTGGATAACTATTTCAATCTGACCGAGCTGAACACGAATGTGAAGACGGAGGTTGTTGCCGGGATCACGACGTTCCTGACCATGGCCTATATCATATTCGTGAACCCCAGTATTTTGTCAGAAGCGGGCATGGACTACGGCGCCGTCTTTGTGGCGACCTGCTTGGCGGCGGCGATTGGCTGCTTCGTCATGGGGCTTTGGGCTAATTACCCTATCGCTCAGGCACCCGGTATGGGGCTTAACGCCTTTTTCACCTATGGCGTGGTACTGGGCATGGGCTACACCTGGGAAGCCGCACTGGGCGCGGTCTTCTTTTCGGGCCTGACCTTTTTCTTGCTGAGTATTTTTAAGATTCGCGAGTGGATCATTAACTCCATTCCCATGTCGCTGCGTTTAGGGATCGCGGCGGGGATTGGTCTTTTCCTGGCCATGATTGCGCTTAAAAACTCCGGCATTGTGGTCGCTAATCCGGCGACCTTTGTCTCAATGGGCGATCTGTCACAGCCTGCGCCTTTATATGCCCTGCTAGGCTTTTTTGTGATCACTGCGCTGTCTTACCTGCGGATCAAAGGTGCAGTGTTGATCGGTATCCTGGGTATTACTCTGCTGGCGATGCTGCTGGGTCACAATGAGTATGCAGGGTTGATGTCAATGCCACCGTCTATCGCGCCTACCTTTATGGCGATGGATTTGATGGGCGCATTGGATGTCGCAATGCTTAGCGTTATCTTCGCGTTTTTGTTCGTGGACCTGTTTGATACATCCGGCACGCTAGTGGGCGTTGCTCACCGGGGCAAGCTGTTGGATAAAGATGGTAAATTGCCGCGTATCGGGCGCGCCATGATGGCAGATAGTACCGCGTCCATGGCTGGGGCGGCGCTGGGCACCTCGACCACCACCAGCTATATCGAATCAACCGCGGGTATCGCCTCTGGTGGGCGAACCGGGTTAACCGCCGTAGTGGTTGGCGTGTTGTTTTTAATCAGCCTTTTCTTTGCGCCTCTGGCGGGCTCCATACCCGCGTATGCCACGGCAGGCGCTCTATTGTACGTGGCGGTTCTTATGGCCGGCAGTTTGGCTCATGCGAACTGGGAAGATCCGACCGATGCAGCACCGGTACTGATTGCTGCACTGGCGATGCCGCTCACGTTCTCTATTGCTGACGGTATTGCCTTAGGGTTTATAAGCTTTGTGGGTATTAAAGCGCTGTCTGGCCGGTTTAGTGACCTGAACCCGGCCGTTGTGATCCTTGCATTGCTGTTTGCAGCGAAGTTTCTATTCTTGGGTTAAGCGCCCAGGCTATTTATTATTAATCTATGAGAGACGCGATGAGCATCTACGGCGACTACATTAAGTCGGTTATTCGCACCGTTCCTGATTGGCCTGAGCAGGGGGTGAACTTTCGAGATATCACTCCGTTATTACAAAACAGTGCGGCTTTTCGCAAGCTGATCGACAGTTTTGTACATCGCTATCAGGAAATGAATTTAGATGCCATCGCGGCGATTGATGCGCGTGGTTTCATTATCGGTGCGCCGCTTGCCTATGAGCTGGGCTGTAGCTTTGTACCGGTTCGTAAAAAAGGCAAACTGCCTTTTAAAACGATCAGTGAAACCTACAAGCTGGAATACGGCCATTCTGAAGTTGAGCTGCATTCTGATGCGTTTCAGGAGGGTGACCGGATCCTGCTGATGGATGACCTGATTGCCACTGGTGGCACTATGTTGGCCGCCGCCAACCTTATCCAGCGTTCTGGCGGACAAGTAGTAGAAACTGCCACGATTATTGACCTACCCGAGTTGGGCGGTTCTCAGAAAATTCGCGATGCTGGTTTTAGCGTATTCGCGGTATGTTCTTTCAACGAAGACGAGTAACGCCTCTCATGAGCAGCGAACGCTATCACCAGCATTTCACCATTTCCTGGGACCAGTTGCACCGCGATGTGCGCCAGCTTTGCCATCAAATGATCGAGCGGGACTTTAAAGGTATTGTGGCGATCACCCGGGGTGGATTAATTCCGGCGGCACTCATTGCCCGCGAACTTAACGTGCGCCTGATTGATACGATCTGTATTAAAAGCTATGACCATATGGATCAGGGCGGCCTGAATATCATGAAGGGCGTTGACCACGATGGTGAAGGTTGGCTGTTGGTCGATGATCTGGTGGATACTGGTAAAACCGCGCGTGCAGTGCGTGAAATGATGCCGAAAGCCCATTTTGTGACTATCTATGCTAAGCCAGAAGGGCGTCCTTTAGTGGACCAATATCTCACTGAAGTGGCTCAGCAATGCTGGATCCAGTTCCCTTGGGATATGGGCGTTGCATATGTAGAGCCACTTGTTGACCAAGTTAAAAGGAATTATGACTAATCCACTGACGAACGACTGGGGCCAATGGCTCGGTGATGAGTTTCAAGCAGATTACATGAAGGCTTTGAAACAGTTTTTGGCCCAAGAGAAAACGGCTAAAAAAGTTATTTATCCCCACTCTTCCAATTGGTTTCGGGCGTTTGAGCTGACGCCATTGAAAGATGTAAAAGTCGTTATCCTCGGTCAGGACCCCTATCACGGGCCTAACCAGGCGCATGGATTAAGCTTTTCCGTTCAGTCGGGGGTGAAAATCCCCCCGTCACTTGTCAATATTTATAAAGAGTTGGCAAGCGATGTAGGCTTTAAGCCGGTACGCCATGGCAGCCTGGTTAGCTGGGCTACCCAGGGAGTGCTGCTGTTAAACACGGCCTTGACCGTTGAGCAGGGTAATGCTGCCTCTCACCGGGGCAAAGGTTGGGAGCAGTTTACGGATCGAGCAATCGAAACGGTAAGCCAGCATGCTCCGCCGTGCGTGTTTTTATTGTGGGGCAGCCATGCGCGCCAGAAAAAAGCGCTAATCGATCAGCAGCGCCATTTAGTGTTGGAGTCGCCCCATCCTTCGCCGCTGTCTGCTCATCGTGGTTTTTTTGGCAACCACCAGTTTTCTCAAGCGAATCAGTTCCTGGTAGAACAGGGGCGTTCGCCTATTGACTGGCAACTGCCCGAAAGCGCTTAACCTAGTGGTCAGATACAGGTAGAATGGCGCGCAATTTTGTATGCCTGAAGATGCGACCTACGTCGCCATCCTGATATCCCTGCAGTGAGGAAGCCCCATGAGTGTCTACGCCATTAACCATCCGCTTGTTCAACATAAGCTGGGACTGATGCGCGAAGTTGATTTAAGCACTAAAAGCTTTCGTGAACTGGCAGGTGAAGTGGCCAAGCTCTTGACCTATGAGGCGACCAAAGGCCTGGAGCTTGAAGACCATGAGATTCAAGGTTGGAATGGCGAGCCTATCGCTACGCGCCGCCTTAAAGGTAAAAAGGTCACTGTCGTCCCTATTTTGCGCGCTGGCTTAGGTATGCTTGAAGGCGTGACGGATCTGATTCCCAGTGCGCGCGTCAGTGTTGTGGGCCTTTACCGTGATGAAGAAACCCTGCAGCCGGTTCCTTACTTTGCGAAATTCGCCAACGATATTGAAGAGCGTATGGCACTGGTCATTGATCCGATGTTGGCAACCGGCGGCTCGATGGTCGCAACGCTTGATATGCTGCGCGAGCGTGGCTGCGAGCATATGAAAGTGATTGTTCTGGTCGCGGCACCAGAAGGGATCAAACGGGTGCAGGAGGCTTATCCCGATGTTGAAATTTATACCGCGTCGGTAGACGACCGGTTGGATGAAAACGGCTATATCGTCCCAGGCTTGGGAGATGCCGGAGACAAGATTTTTGGAACGCGCTAAGCGCTCCGTCTGATATTGCCCCTTGCGCTTCGCGCTAGGGGCATTTTTTTGCCCTCTCAATTTTTGCCCCCTCAATATGAATAACAAACCCTTAGGAGTTGTGTGATGAGTGATGCTGTCAGCCAGCCAGAGTCATGGCCAAAGGTACTGCTGACCGGTGCGCAAATGCTGTTTGTCGCCTTTGGCGCGTTGGTGTTAGTGCCGCTGTTAACCGGGCTGGATCCAAGCGTCGCGCTGTTCACTGCCGGTGTGGGTACGTTGGTATTTCACGCGGTCACGAAAAAGACGGTGCCGGTATTTCTGGCCTCCTCGTTTGCTTTTATCGCGCCCATACAAGGCTCCATTGCAAGCTTTGGGGTATCGGCCACCATGGGCGGGTTAATGGTGGCAGGCTTGGTGTATGTCGCCATTTCTCAGGCCGTGCGTCTACGTGGGGTTGGCTGGCTTAACCGCTTACTGCCTGCTGTCGTGGTGGGGCCGGTCATCATGGTGATTGGCTTGGCGCTGGCGCCTGTTGCGGTAAGCATGGCAACCGGTGAAACCAGCGATAATATCAGCTATGGACAAGCCATTTTCTTATCGATGGCTAGTCTGCTGGTCACCTTGGTCTTGGCGGTCTTCGGCCGTGGCCTGTTACGCCTGGTGCCCATTATGGGAGGGATTTTTACGGGTTATACGCTGGCGTTGATTATGGGAGTCGTCGATTTCACCCCGGTTCGCGAAGCGGCCTGGCTGGCGCTACCCAGCTTTACCGCGCCCAGTTTTCATTGGGCGGCCATTTTATTCATGATTCCTGTCGCCATTGCGCCTGCGGTCGAACATATCGGTGATATGGTCGCGATTGGCTCGGTAACGCGGAAAAACTATTTGGAAAAACCAGGCCTGCATCGCACGTTATTAGGCGATGGTTTGGCGACGACGGTCGCGGCGTTGTTTGGCGGGCCACCCAATACAACGTATTCCGAAGTGACTGGGGCGGTAACGCTAACCCGTGCCTTTAACCCTACCTACATGATTGTGGCAGCCGTGCTTGCCATCGTACTGGCGTTTGTGGCCAAGCTGGGGGCGCTTTTGCAAACCATCCCTGGACCCGTGATGGGCGGTATCATGACACTGCTGTTTGGCTCAATCGCCGTGGTGGGAATGAATACGCTGGTACGTGCCGGGCAGTCGTTAACGGCGCCACGTAATCTGGTGGTGGTATCCTTGATTTTGGTTTTCGGGATTGGCGGCATGCAGTTTGGCGAAGGTCAGTTCACGCTACAGGGCGTTAGCCTGGCCGCACTTGTGGGGATTGCGTTAAATTGGCTACTGCCGCGCGAGCGGGAAGGTGAGTAAGCGACGCATGTTAAACGCTGTTAGAAGGAGTATGGGGAGATGGTAGGCAGCATAACGACAACGTTTCCTGTACTAGGTATTGCCGCCTGGAGTGGAACGGGTAAAACCACGCTACTGACCCAATTACTGCCGCGATTACGCGAGGCAGGGCTGGATGTTGGCGTTATCAAGCATGCCCACCACAACTTTGATGTAGATAAGCCTGGCAAAGACAGCTATCGGCTGCGCAGTGCCGGGGCGTCTCCAATGCTGGTCGCATCACGGCAACGCTTTGCACTCATGCAGGAAACGCCCGACCAAGAGGAGCCTGACCTGGGCGCGTTACTGGCGATGATGGCTCATCATCAGCCGGATCTGGTCATTGTAGAAGGATTTAAAGCATGGCCCATTCCCAAACTTGTACTGTATCGTAAGGGCATTGGAGAGACATCAATTCTTGATGATGCAACGCTACAAGCCGTCGCGCTCGACGCAGAGGCACCGATTGAACTTAGCCCCTCAGTGGCCCTGTTAGACCTGAATGATCTTGATGCGATTACCCGCTGGGTGCTTGCCTGGGTGAGCACCCAACCCAACAGTCCAGCTTAAAACGATGGCTTCAAACGATAGGTGAAAACATGCAGCTAACCCACCTCAATACGCGTGGTGAGGCTAATATGGTTGATGTTGGTGATAAGCGCGAAACGCGCCGTGAGGCAGTCGCTTCGGGGCGGATTATCATGCAGCCTGAAACGCTTAACTTGCTAAGTGACGGCAAGCTTCCCAAGGGCGATGTTATTGCCACTGCGCGTATCGCCGGTATACAGGCCGCCAAACGTACCCATGAGCTGATTCCGCTTTGCCACTCCCTAGCGCTTTCTAAAGTATCGATAGAGTTTGAGATCGACCAGCAAGACAGCTGCGTCAAGGTGACGGCGCTATGCCGTTTGAATGGGCGTACCGGTGTTGAGATGGAAGCGCTGACTGCCGTATCGGTTGCTTGTTTGACGCTTTACGATATGTGCAAAGCCGTGGATAAAGATATGCGCATCGATGCTGTCCAATTGGAAAGCAAACACGGCGGCGTGCGGGGAGATTATCAGCGTGATGCCCGCCCAGCGGCGCCAATCGTAACAGGTGATGGGGCAACGGGAGAGGTAACCCTAGGAGAGCGCTGTGCCTCGCCTTGCGTTCGGGTAAAGTTCTTGGCCGAGCTGCGTGAGCGAGTAGGCGTGAGTGATATCGTGCTCGATCTGGAGCAAGTGCCCAGCTGCGATATTGCCGGTTTAAAAGCCGCTTTAAGCCAGCGTGATCCGCGCTTTAGCGTGCTCAACGACCAGCGTACGCTATGTGCGATTAATCAGGTCATGGCCAACGACAGTGCGCGTATTACCAACGAGGATGAGGTGGCGTTTTTTCCACCGGTGACCGGAGGCTAGATCATGAATATCCGGGTGCATGTTCAGGCTACACCGTTTGCGTTAGCTGATGGCTATGAGCAAGTGCTGGCACAGCGTACCGACATTGGCGCTGTCGTGAGTTTTACCGGCTTGGTGCGTGATTTCAATGAAACCCCGGATGTGACGGGGTTGACCCTTGAACACTATCCGGGCATGACGGAGCGAACGCTGGAAAGTATTGGTGAGCAGGCCTGGCAGCGCTGGTCGCTGCAGGCCGTGTACATCGTTCATCGTGTTGGGTATCTCACGCCAGGCGACCCGATCGTACGTGTGCTGGTCGCCAGCGCCCACCGACGCGAAGCCTTTGAGGCGTGCGACTTCATAATGGATTTTTTAAAGACCCAAGCGCCATTCTGGAAGAAAGAGCACTCGGGACAAGGCGAATACTGGGTAAAAGAGCGCACCACAGATACCCAGGATGCGGCTCGCTGGACGTAGGGCGGGCCTATGCTCTGGAACGCTAGCGCTTAGCCCTAAAACAAGGCTTACATTTATAAGGGCGCTTCGGCCGCCATAATTTGCAAATGTACGTCGGGCATATGCTGCATATGTTCTGCCAGCCAATGAATCAAGCGCGGCTGAAGCGCAAAGCGTAGGTCCGCTAACGTATCGGCTTCAATATCCTCAAGCTGATCATCCAGCCATTCACTAAAGCTATCTTCATCCAGGGGGCTTGCACTGCTGGTATCTAGCATCAGGCGGCCTATGCGCCACCAGCCTGTCTCACTAGCCGTGACCGGTAGCGCAAGGTACAAACTGCCTCGGCGGGCCGTGGCTTTAGCGTTTTCCAAGCCTGGATGTGGCACAACACTATTTTGATTAACGATGCAGGGTGGTTGGGGGTGGCGCGCTTCACAGCGGAGCCCCTGACCATCCAGCACGATAATGTCGCCATTCACGGGCGCTAAAGGCGCGCTAATATCAAGGGCTTGGGCAATGGCCTGATGCGCCTGCTGATGGCGAGCCTCGCCGTGTACCGGGATAAGGTGTTTTGGCCGTACCCACTGATAAAACTTGGTTAGTTCTTCCTGCGCCGGGTGCCCGGTAGCATGCAGCTCCGGGTGATTTATCTCATCAAAAATCGTCACCCCTAACTGCTTTAGACGCCGTTTTAGCTGCTCAATTGGGCGTTCGTTACCCGGAATGGTTTTGGCGGAGAAAATAACGTTATCGCCGGGCTCAAGGTCAATAAACGGATGGCGCCCCTGAGCAAGCCTTTGCAGGGCTGCACGCGGTTCACCCTGGCTGCCTGTAGCGATAATGACCACTTCATCTGGAGGTAAATAGCCAAGATCATGCGATGGAACGAGGGCTGGCAAGTCATCCATATAGCCAAGGCCTCGTGCAACACCCACCATCCGCTCCATTGAGCGACCCATTAAACTAATTCGGCGTCCACACTGGTGCGCCGCCCGGCCAATGGCTAATACTCGCGCTAGGTTGCTTGCAAAGCAGGAGACCACCACGCGGCCCTTGCATTCGCCCAAGGTTTTAGACAGCGCTTTAGCCACATCGCCTTCACTGCCCGAGTGACCCGGCAGAGGAGCATTAGTTGAATCCCCAACCACTAAATCAACCGGGGCGAGCGCCCGAAAATGGGCCGCATTAATGGGGTCACCAATAAGGGGGTTAGGATCCAGCTTCCAGTCACCGGTATGCAGTACGCGGTAGCCGCCAATCAGTATCATCAGCGCGCAGCTTTCAGGAATCGAATGGGTCAGAGGCATGTAGCGTACCGAAAACGGCGTGCTTTCCATTGCTTCGCCGGGCTCGATTACCTTGATGGCCGTACTGCTTAACTGATGTTCGGCGAATTTTAAGCGTAACAGGCCTGCGGCTAGCGGCGTTGCATAAATTGGACAGTTCCACTTGGGCCATAGCCAGGCAACCGCGCCAATATGGTCTTCGTGGCCATGGGTGATAAATAGCGCCTGGGGAGTGATGCCCAGGGCCTCCGGGGTATCCAGATTGGGCACTTGAAGTGGTGAATTGGGCAGATCCTGGCGAATCATCATGCCGCAGTCGACCGCGATCCAATGATCGTCGTATCCATATAGCGTTAGATTCATGCCGATTTCACCACACCCACCCAGCGGCAGTAGGCGCAGAGGAGGGCGACGGCGGGGACGAAGTTGAACGCGTGGTGGATGCATCAGTTATGAAAAGCCTAAAAAGTAATGCCTTAACTATACGGGAAGGCAGGGGCGGCTAACAATGACCATGGCATATGAGGCCGGTGCTTCGTGAAAGGTGTTCCGGTACACTAGGCGGTCTTTATTGTCGGCGCAGTGCTAGGTCTGTTCGCTGCGCCGTTGAACTGCCTTTGGCATTATCCTTTGTATGATCCATTGAGCTAACTACTGCATTACGTCAAAAGTATTTCGCAGATCAAAGAGTATCCCGTATGTCTCATTATTATCGTTTGGTCGTTTCCTGCCCTGATCAGGTAGGCATTGTTGCTCGTGTATCAAGTTTTATAGCTCAGCAGGGCGGTTCGATTACCGAAGCCAGCCAGCACTCTGACTTGCAAACGGGCCGGTTTTTTATGCGTTACGAAATATTGGCTGATTCACTAGGGATGTCCGCTGAAACGTTGCGCAGTGCCTTTGAACCGATCGCTCAAGAGTTTTCTATGCAATGGTCGCTGGTCGATACTCAAAAGCGCCGTCGGGTGGTACTGATGGTCTCGCGTGAGTCCCATTGCCTGGTGGATCTGCTGTATCGCTGGCAGGCGGGTGAGCTGGATTGCGATATCGCCGGTGTGATTTCCAATCACGAAGACATGCGTTCAATCGCCGAGTGGTACGGTATTCCTTATCACCATGTGCCGGTTGATCCGAACAATAAAGAAGCGTCGTTTGCCCAAGTGAAAGAGCATATCGATCATGCGCGCGCGGATTGCATCGTGCTGGCACGTTATATGCAGATTCTGCCGCCGTCACTATGCGAGCGGTATGCCGGTCAGGTGATCAATATTCACCACAGCTTCCTGCCCTCTTTTGCGGGTGCCAAGCCTTATCATCAGGCCTATGAGCGCGGTGTAAAACTGATTGGTGCGACCTGTCACTATGTGACCGAGGAGCTGGATGCGGGGCCGATTATCGAGCAGGATATCCATCGCGTGAGCCATTGCCATACACCCACTGATCTGGTTCGTTTTGGCCGCGATGTGGAAAAAGCCGTGCTGGCACGTGGCTTGCGCTGGCACCTGGAAGACCGCGTATTGATTCACGGTAATAAGACGGTGGTATTCAGCTAAACGCCCGTAGTTGCGTTTAAGCCAAAAAAAAGCGGGTGGCCATGGAAATGGCCACCCGCTTGAAAGCTATCAAGACGCTGTATTCTCTGTTCTTAAGAAATTATATTCTTAACACGATGCTCTGCCGCCAACTCACCACAAGCGGTACATTAGCCGAGTGCTTGACCGTTGCCGCCCCGGATAACGCCCACCCCGACGCCTTCAATATCCAGTGACTGAGTGCGCAAGTCGATTTCGATAGGGGCAAAATCAGCGTTTTCGGCCATTAACGTTACCTGATGGCCCTGACGCTTAAAGCGCTTCACGGTAACTTCATCTTCCAGGCGCGCGACAACGATCTGCCCGTCACGTACGCGGTCAGTGCGATGCACTGCCAGCAAGTCGCCTTCAAGAATGCCAACATCCTTCATCGACAGGCCGCGCACACGCAGCAGGTAGTCGGCCTTGGGCGTGAAGTACTCTGCTGGCAGCGGGCAGTAGCGGTCAATGTGTTCAGCCGCCAAGATGGGGCTGCCCGCGGCAACTTCGCCAATAACGGGCAAGCCGGCCGGGGGAAGATCACTATTGGCCGCCACAGGAGCAGGCGAATCGCTCACTTCCTGAACATCCTGGTTAGGCAGACGAATCCCGCGTGATGTATTGCGAATAATGCGGATCACACCCTTGCGCTCAAGCGCGCGCAAATGCTCTTCAGCAGCATTGGGCGATTTAAACCCTAGCGCTTTGGCAATTTCTGCGCGAGTGGGTGGATATCCGAATTCACCCATGGTTTTTACGATAAAATCAAAAACATGCTGTTGACGTGCTGTGAGTGGTCGAGACATACCAAACTCCATAAACGATAAAAGACAGTCGGTATCTGCCTGCTTGAACAATATGTGTTTAAGTATACAGTATGTTCCTCTGTCCAGTACACGGATAAAAATAGTGCTTAATAGAGGTTAGACAAGGACCTGGCGTCATTTGGCTAACGGCTAGGCTCAAACGTCAGCCGACCCCAATTCAGCGATGAGGTGTTTGAATTAACTTTAATGAGTTTTCTCATCGATTACAGGAGCTTCTCGTATCTAGGATTGAGCCCGTTAGGGTTATGGCATACTATTTCGGCATGTTTTAAACACTCGTTTTTCTGGAGGCCGAAATGGCACAATCTGATACGGTGTCGCGTATTCTTGATACCGCTGAGGTGCTGTTTGCAGAGCGTGGTTTTGCTGAAACGTCGCTGCGCAACATCACTAGCAAAGCCCGGGTCAATTTAGCGGCCGTCAACTATCACTTTGGCTCTAAAAAAGCCTTGATTCAGGCGGTCTTCTCACGCTATCTGGATCCCTTCACTCTGCGCTTTCATACTGCGCTCGACGAGCTAGAAGCTCGCTATACCGATAGCCATATCCCGTTGGAGGAACTGCTCGAAACCATGGCAACAACGGTGCTGGCAGTGCCCGCTGAGCGCAATAGTCTAAAAGTGTTTATGCGCTTGCTCGGGCTGGCCTATAGCCAGGCTCAAGGGCATTTACGGCGTCATATTCAAGAGCAGTATGGCGAGGTGTTCGCGCGCTTTACTGAGCTGGTCCGCCAGGCCACGCCGGATCTTCCTGATTCAGAACGCTTCTGGCGGCTACACTTTATGCTGGGTACCGTCATCTTTACCTTGTCGGGTCTGGATGCTCTACGGGATATTGCGGCTAAAGATTATCAAGAACAGGTCACCGTGCGTGATCTGGTACGTCGCTTGCGGCCAGTGGTCGTCGCCGCCATGAACGCGCCATTACCTCCGGCTGTAGAAGAGGGGCATCATGCGAACGCCAACGCTAGCTGAGCTGCCACCTAGCCAAACTGGCTGGATCGAGATTGATACCGATACACAGCAGTTGCGTTGGTGGCAGGGGCAAAAGGTGTGCTTTGAATGCGAAATATCGTCAGGCAAAGCGGGTGTAGGCCAACAGGAAGGTAGCGGTCAAACGCCACATGGCTGGCACTATGTGCGAGCGGCGATTGGCAAGGACCTGCCGATCAACGCGGTGTTTAGAGGTCGACGTTTTACCGGCGAGGTGTTTTCAACGCCGCTGGCCGAAGCAAACCCGACGCGTGACTGGATTTTGACACGCATTTTATGGTTGTGCGGTCTGGAGCGGGGATTCAACCGCGCAGGCTCGGTTGATTCTCAGCGCCGCTATATCTATTTGCACGGTACACCACCCAATCAGCCAATGGGAATGCCGGCTTCCCATGGCTGTATACGCTTACGCAATCAGGATCTGCTGTATGTCTTTGAGCGCGCGCTGCCTGGCACCCCCGTATGGCTTCATGGCAGCGATCAATAGCGGTCGCGGGTAAGGTTTTTTGACTCTGAGCGTTGATCGTCTAAAATCACCGGCCCTTTTGTTGGATCCATGATAATGACTCAACCTATTGGCCCGGTCATGCTCGACCTGGAAGGGCCGCGATTGAACAGCGCTGAAAAGCGCTTACTGCTTGAACCCGCCGTTGGTGGCGTCATTCTGTTTGCCCGTAATGTGGAAGACGCCTACCAGGTGCGCAAGCTGTGCAGTGATATCCGGCGTGTGCGCGGTGATCTGCTGCTGGCGGTAGACCAAGAGGGAGGCCGCGTTCAACGCATTAAAAAGGGGCTTACCCGGCTGCCAGCCATGGCCCGCATTGGTGAGCGCTATGTTCAGGACCCCGAAGAAGGCACCTTGCTTGCCATTGATGCGGGCTGGCTGCTAGGTATGGAAATGGCCGCGTGCGGGCTGGATATCAGTTTTGCGCCGGTACTCGATGTCGATAGCGGCATTTCCAGCGTGATAGGCGATCGTAGCTTTAGTGGTGACCCTCACCACGTAGCCCAACTAGGCGCGGCCTTTGTGGAAGGCTTGCACCAGGCAGGTATGGCGGCGGTAGGTAAGCATTTTCCTGGTCACGGCGGTGTAGCCGCAGATTCCCACGTTGCCTTGCCTGTCGATGAGCGTTCAATGGAGACGATTAAGCAACGCGACCTTGTCCCCTTTGAACGACTTGCCCCTAAGCTTGATGGCATCATGCCCGCGCATGTGATTTATCGAGCGTTTGATACACGCCCGGCGGGTTTTTCACCCAGCTGGCTGGGCATGCTGCGTGAATCGCTGGGCTTTAAAGGCTGCATTTTTTCAGATGATTTAAGTATGGCGGGCGCTCACGAAGCGGGCGAGCCACGTGAACGTGCCGCTGCTGCGCTCGCGGCTGGTTGCGATATGTTGTTGGTGTGTAACGACCGCGCCGCTGCCCTGGATGTGATAGATGCCTGCCAGGGGGTTGCCAATAAGCGACCTGCAAAACTGCGCTATGGGCGTGCACGCCCTGATTTGGATGCGCTGACGGCGCTGGGGCGCTGGCGACGAACGCATGCCAAGCTCGAAGCGCTCTAATCCCACCTGATTTTTCTTTTCGTAATACTGCTACTTTTTGGGGAGTAACCCAATGTCTAAACTGGATAAAGAGGCCCTTGAGTCGCTGGACTCGATGCGCCAGCTCATGGATACCGCCGACTGTTTGATTTCCCAGCAGCAGGTTGAGCGCGCTCTAGATCGCATGGCCGAAGCGATCACCAAGGATTTAGGCGATAAGCTGCCGGTTTTTTATTGTGTTATGAACGGTGGATTAATCACAACCGGCCATTTGCTGACCCGCTTGGGCTTTCCGCTGGAAGTCGACTACCTACACGCTACGCGTTACCGCAACGAGCTGCGTGGCGGCGAGCTTTTTTGGCGCGTGTCGCCTGAAGTACCGATGGCTGGACGGCATGTAGTGATCGTGGATGACATTCTGGATGAAGGGTCGACGCTCGCCGCGATACTTGGCTATTGCAAAGAAGCCCAGGCTGCCAGCGTGACGACGGCGGTACTGGTGGATAAGCAGCATGATCGAAAAGCGGTGCCGGGCTTGAAAGCTGATTACTGCAGCTTAGAAGTCGCGGACCGCTATGTCTTTGGTTTCGGGATGGATTACAAAGGCTACTGGCGTAACGCCCCGGGTATCTTCGCCCCTAAAGGAATGTAGTTGTAACTGTGTTATTCAATGTCGGCTTAGCGAGGGGAGAAACGCCGCGCTAAGCCGGTCTCTGCAATCATCCGTGTCGAGATTTCTTCCACAGAAAAGCGCGTCGCATCGATAAACGGGATATGCATAATCCGGTAAAGCGCTTCGGCCTGTTCGACTTCCTGCAAACACTGATCCATTGAGCTATAGCGGCTGTTCGGCCGACGTTCATTGCGTATGGCGGATAGCCTGCGGGCATCGATAGTTAAACCAAACAGCTTGCGCCGGTGTGGTGCTAATGCCTTGGGCAGCTTGAGCGTGCCGTCTTCGTCAAGGTCGTCCTCGGTAAGCGGGTAGTTAGCCGCTCGAATGCCAAACTGAAGCGCCAAATAAAGCGACGTGGGCGTTTTTCCGCAGCGCGATACGCCTACCAGAATAATATCGGCTTTATCGTATTGGTGCGTGCGGGCGCCATCGTCGTTATCAAGTGCGAAGTGCACCGAATGAATCCGGTCCATATACACATCGTCACTGCCAATCGAGTGGGTTCTGCCTACGCTGTAAGACGAATGAGTACCTAACTCCTGCTCCAATGGTTTCAAAAAGGTAGAAAAAATATCCACCTTGAAGCCCGGAGCTTTGCGAATCACATCACGTATTTGCTGATCAACAATGGTGTCGATAATAATTGGCTGCTGACCATCGCGGGCCGCAGTGGATTCAATAATCTGAGCAAGCGCTTCGGCTTTTTCAAGCGTATCGATATAAGGCTTGGTCAGCATGTTGATTTCAACATCGCTGAACTGGGCCAACAGGCTTCGGCCCAAGCTTTCGGCCGTAATGCCGGTGCCATCAGAAATAAAAAAAGCTGTCCGCTTCATAAACACGTCCGCCAATCAATAATCGGGTTGCTATTGTGTGCCGAGCATTCGTTAAGCACAACGTCCCTGGCCACTACATAAATCGACCATATTCGCGTTTTGTTGTAAAAATCCTCCACTCCCTTCGCTATTAGACCAATGGCGAATAGGTTGGCACGGTGATAGGGTGACATGGTCAATGATTAGCGGTCTAAAAGATTGCATCAACGTCTTAAAGCGAGGGGGTTGCGTGGAAGAGTACATTCTGTGGTTCGATCAGCTAGGTATGGCGGACGTCGAACGCGTGGGTGGTAAGAATGCCTCGCTTGGCGAGATGATTTCCAACTTGTCAGGTGTAGGGGTAACCGTACCTGGTGGGTTTGCCACTACTGCTCACGCTTATCGTGAGTTTCTCTCGCATGAAGGGCTCAATGAGCGCATTAACAGCACCTTGGCGCGCCTGGACGTTGATGATGTTAACGCACTGGCTGAAGCCGGTCGCAATATCCGCCAGTGGGTCATTGATACACCGCTGCCGCCCGCGTTTGAAAGCGCACTGCGCCAAGCTTATACGCAGCTGCAGGAGCAACATCCTCAGTTAAAAGTGGCGGTACGCAGCTCGGCGACTGCTGAAGATCTTCCAGATGCCTCCTTTGCTGGTCAGCAGGAAACCTTTCTGAACATTGAAGGTTTCGACAATATTAAGCGCGCTGTTCATGAAGTATTCGCGTCGCTGTTTAATGACCGTGCAATTTCTTACCGCGTTCACCGCGGCTACGCCCATGAAAACGTCGCACTGTCGGCGGGCGTTCAAAAAATGGTGCGTTCTGAAACGGGTGCCTCAGGGGTTATGTTCACCCTGGATACTGAGTCGGGTTACCGCGATGCCGTGTTCGTTACCGCCTCGTGGGGGCTAGGCGAAACCGTCGTGCAGGGAGCCGTTAACCCTGACGAATTTTATGTCCATAAGGGCACCCTGGCAGCTGGCCGCCCGGCGGTTCTGCGCCGTAACTTGGGTTCCAAGTTAATCAAGATGATCTACGGCCAGGAAACCAGTGCTGGGAAGTCCGTTGAAACCGTTGATGTGCCGCTTAACCAGCGCGGCTGCTTCTGCATAAACGATCAGCAAGTGATGGATCTTGCCCGTCAGGCCGTCACAATTGAGCAACATTACCAGCGTCCGATGGATATTGAGTGGGCGCTCGATGGTGATGATGGCGAACTTTACATCGTTCAGGCGCGTCCTGAGACGGTAGTTTCACAGCAGGAAGGCGGCAAATTAGAGCGTTTTCAGCTGCGCGAGAAGGGGCGTACGCTGATTACCGGCCGGGCGATCGGTCAGCGCATTGGTCGTGGTACGGTAAAAGTAGTCATGAGCCCCGAAGAGATGGATAAGGTGCTAGACGGTGATATTCTGGTAACCGACATGACCGATCCAGACTGGGAGCCTATTATGAAGCGGGCTTCTGCCATCGTCACCAATCGCGGTGGGCGTACCTGCCACGCGGCGATTATTGCCCGCGAGCTAGGCATACCTGCGGTGGTTGGCTGTGGTGATGCAACGCAACAGCTTAGAGAAGGCATGGATGTCACCGTTTCCTGTGCTGAAGGTGATACGGGGCACGTTTACGAAGGGCTACTGGATTTTGACTGCAAAGTATCAAGCGTCGATGCTATGCCTGAAATCCCGTTCAAAATCATGATGAACGTGGGCAACCCTGATCGCGCGTTTGGGTTTTCAAGTCTACCTAACGCTGGCGTAGGGCTTGCCCGTCTAGAGTTCATTATTAATCGTATGATTGGCGTTCATCCTAAGGCGCTACTGGATTATGCAACGCTACCCGCTGACCTGCAGCAGGTGATTGATCTGCGCACGTCTGGCTATGCCGACCCGGTGACCTTCTACGTGGACAAGCTGGTGGAAGGGATTTCTACGCTGGCGGCAGCGTTCTATCCTCAGCGAGTCATTGTGCGGCTGTCTGATTTTAAATCAAATGAGTACGAGAACTTAATTGGCGGCAAGCTTTATGAGCCGGGTGAAGAAAATCCCATGCTGGGCTTCCGTGGTGCTTCGCGCTACATTTCGGATTCGTTCCGTCCCTGTTTTGAGCTTGAGTGTCGCGCATTGAAATACGTGCGTGAGGAAATGGGGTTCGATAACATCGAAATCATGGTGCCGTTCGTACGCACCACGGATGAAGCTAAAGAGGTCGTTGATCTATTAGCGGCCAATGGTTTAGCGCGCGGTGGTGATAGTGGCCTGAAAGTTATCATGATGTGTGAGTTGCCGGCCAATGCGCTGCTTGCTGACGAATTCCTCGAATATTTCGACGGTTTCTCGATTGGCTCTAACGACCTGACACAGCTAACGCTGGGGCTGGATCGTGACTCGGGTATCGTGGCGCATCTATTTGATGAGCGTAATGCCGCTGTTAAAAAGTTGCTGGCAATGGCGATTCAAGCCTGTAAGGCGCAAGGTAAATATGTTGGTATCTGCGGTCAGGGGCCTTCGGATCACCCTGAGCTGGCTAAGTGGCTGATGGAGCAAGGAATCGATTCTGTTTCCTTAAACCCAGACGCAGTGCTTGAAACGTGGTTCATGCTGGCAGGCGAAACGATTAGCTAGTGCTGAACAGCGAGCCAGTAATTTTGTGCCCGGCCATTGTGCCGGGCACATGCGTTTTATAGGCTACGCTTTGGTTTGGTTATTGCCTTGATATTTCTAAGACGCAAGAGGGTGCTGTAATGTCCCCAGTAAAGGTTAATGTAGCGCTATCAGGATTGTTGTTAGTGCCGCTGTATAGCTTTGGGTTTAGCTATGAAACGCCATCAGTGACCCCAGAAGTCGGGTCGGGCTATGAGGAGAAGCCCGGTTGGTCGGCTGCGTCATTCGCTGTCGCGGCGGCTAATCCGCTGGCCACTGATGCGGGTTATCAAGTGCTCGCCAATGGCGGTAATGCCGTTGACGCGGCCATTGCCGTGCAGATGGTATTAACACTTGTGGAACCACAGTCCAGCGGTATTGGCGGCGGTGCCTTTTTAATGCATTACGACGGTTCTGATGTTCAGGCCTACGATGGCCGCGAAACGGCGCCCGCGGCGGTAACCGGTGAGCTGTTCATGCAAGACGGCGAGCCGCTGCCTTTTATGGATGCCGTGGCGAGCGGGCTTTCAGTCGGCGTGCCGGGAACGGTGCGAATGCTGGAGCAGGCACATAAAGAGCATGGCCAATTAGCTTGGGAAGAACTGTTTGTACCTGCGATTACGCTTGCTGAAGAAGGCTTTGCCGTTAGCCAGCGTTTGCATACCAGTCTTACAAGCGATGAAGCGTTAAAAAACGATCCACTAGCCGGACAGTTTTACTATAACGCAGACGGTGAACCGCTAGCCGTTGGCGATACCCTGAAAAACCCAGCGCTAGCCGAAATACTGCGCCGTATTGCTTCCCAGGGAAGTGCCGCGCTTTATGAGGGTGAGATTGCCGAAGATTTAGTCAACCGCGTGCAGAGCCATGATGTTCGCCCAGGCAGCATGACACTGGAGGATATTCAGGATTACCAGGCGGTTGAGCGAGACCCGCTGTGTACCCCTTGGCAGCAGTGGGAGGTATGCGGCTTTCCACCACCGTCCTCAGGGCACATTACTATCATGCAAATACTTGGCATGTTGGATCAGCGGCCTCTGCTGGAAGCGCCCTTGGATGACGGCGTATCAAGCAGTGGTTGGCTGCATCAGTTTCTCGAGGCCTCGCGGCTGGCGTTTGCCGATCGAGGTCGCTATATCGCCGACCCTGACTTTGTCGAAGCGCCAGGCGGGGACTGGACTTTGATGCTGGCGCCGGATTACCTGGCTTCACGCAGCGAGCTAATTGGTGACACCAGCATGGGTGACAGCGCGCAGCCGGGCAACCCAGGCGAGCAAAACGTTAGTTGGGCTTCTCAGCCAACGCAGCCCGAGTATGGGACCAGCCATATCAGTATCATCGATGGCGAGGGCAACGCAATTGCCATGACGACTTCCATTGAGCAGGCGTTTGGCTCGCGCATTATGGCCGATGGCGGGACTGGTTTACCGGGCGGTTATTTGCTTAACAATGAACTCACGGACTTTTCTTTTGTACCCGAAGTAGACGGTGAGCCGGTTGCCAACCGCGTTGAACCGGGCAAACGCCCACGTTCGAGCATGAGTCCTACGCTGGTGTTTGACGGAGAGACGGGCGAATTGGTGGCGAGCCTTGGGTCGCCAGGCGGTGCTGCGATTATTCACTATACGGCACGTACCCTAGTCGCCATGCGTGATTGGGGCATGAATGCCCAAGAGGCGCTTAATCTGCCCCATGCCATTACCACCGGTGGCGATGTCTATCTCGAAGAGGGCCGCTTCCCCGATGCAACCAAGCAGGCGCTTGAGGCGTATGGTCACACGATAAGTGAACGTGAACTCACTAGCGGCCTACAGGCAATCCGCCGTCTTGAAGACGGTACGCTGTTTGGTGGAGCAGACCCGCGCCGTGAAGGCGTCGTAATGGGCGACTAATTTATTGCCCTTATCAGTGACGTGCAAAAACAGGCAGTTTAGCCCGTCTTGCGCGTCACTGACGCAGCCAATTACGCAGTTTCACTAGCAGCAACGACCCATCACTTAGCGCTTGGCGCTCCTCAATAAGCTCACGTAGGCGGCTTGGGTGATCCGTAATGATAGCGTCAACGCCTAAATCAATTAGCGTTGACATGCGGGCACGGTCGTTCACCGTCCAGGCGTGTATTTCATAGCCATAAAGCGCTGCCAGACGCACTTCCTCTTCACTAATGCGGTTATGGCGAAGCCCTAATGCATCGAAGCTGCGCCTGTCTAATGTGCCGGGCAGAATCAGCTGGGCAAGCAGCGTGACACGCAGTTCAGGAACGTAATCTTTTATATACGTGACCAGCGTAGGTGATACGGTGGCAACCCGCATATCTCTGAGCGCATCAGGAAAGCCACACTGCCCATAAGCAGCTAAAGGATTGTTGCTTGCAGCCCAGCACGCGTAACGGAAATCCGTTTCTGATCGTAGCTGCTCAATTACAGCGTTAGCGAGCGCCTGCTCTTGGCCGGGCAATGACTTCATATCAATCATTAATCCGGCTTTACCCCGTACGTGGTCCAGGACTTCTTCAAGGCTTGCTATGGGTTCATTTTGAAAGGCATCCCCGAACCAGCTGCCTATATCATATTGGCTAAGTTCCTCGCGAGTCAGATCGCCAAATTCGCGATCATCACCGGTTAATCTTGCTAGGCTGCGATCATGGTAAATCATGACCTGCTCATCGGCCGTCAGGCGTACATCCAGCTCAACATAATCGGCCTTGTCAATCAGGGCCTGATCCACGGCCGCCAGGGTGTTTTCGGGCGCTACCATGGAGCTGCCGCGGTGAGCGATCACCTCGACGTTATCGCGTAGTTCGAAGCTATTTAAAATCCACCAGGCCTGTAAGCCAGCAAAGAGCAGAACGCTAAGCTCCACAGCCCAAGCGAAACGGCCAGGGCTGGCGCTTTCGGGTGGGGGCGCTGGGCGCATCTCACGGTGAGCTAACTGAAGGTACAAACAGGCGCAAAGCAGCGCGTTGGCCACAATGCCGATAAAAGTGATCGCCAGGGTTAACAGCAGATAGCCGGTCAAATAGGCAAACATGGCCGGGATCAAAAACGCGTTATGTTCGGGTAACCACCAGAGCAACGGTGTTACCAGCGTGTCAAACGCGATGGTCGTGACAATAGGTAGCGCAATAATAAGCAGTAGCAGGGTAAGTACGGCGGCGCCTATCGAGCGGTGCCATCCGCGCGTCAAATACACGCTGCGCTTTAGAGCGTGTAGCGGGTGGCAGTTTTCCAGGGCTACCAGAGGGAGCGCCAGCAGCCAGCGTAAATAAAGCCAGGCGGCTAACCCCATCCAGGTAAACACAAGCGGAAGGGCACAGGCGATAAAGTACCAGAGCACAGGCGGCTTTACGCGCTGTAGGTAGTAAGGGTCAATGCCGCTTAGCCAAACGTCATAAAGCCAGGCGAGGCCCGCCATAAAGGGTGCCAGCAGCAGCAGATGCGTACCTACCTGAAGGACAACCAGCCCAGCAAGTGCAGGCACGCGGCGAAAGCTTAGCCAGAGTGCCTCAAAGGCAAGCCGGTAATGATTACCGCGCGGGCGCACGGCGACCTGCAGCATGCCTGCCTGTTGCCAGTAAATGATCAAAAACGTAAAGCCCAGACCTACCAGCATGCCAGCAAGACCCAAGGGGCTGAATATCAGGCTGATCAACTCATCGTTGGTGACGACCGTGCGCTTTAACTGGGCAAGCATGCCCTGAGTTATCCATCCAATTAAGGGTAATAACAAAGCTGAGGCTAGTAGCGTAAAAAACAGATGATAGGCGATCAAGGGCCGCAGATGGTCACGCAGTGTTTTTAGTAAGGCGGAGCCAAGGTGGGTCAGTGGCTGCATTGTCTTTTTAAATCATTAGGATGATTCCACAGATTGGCAGTATCTGGGGGCGCTCGCAAGTGGCTACTCAAGGTATTGAGTATAAAAAAACGCCCCACAACTATGTATCGTGTGGGGCGTTCGGTCATCGACTCAGAAGTAATGAATCGTCATCTCTTCTGTGATGTTGCGAGCATCGGCGATAGAGTGGTTACGCTTCTTGAGCAACCGGGATCACGTTTGAGGCAATCTTCTGATATTCCTCAATTTCGTGGAAGTTCATGTAACGATAGATCTCTCCCGCCATGGCGTCAAATTCACTCATGTAACGCTGATACTCTTCAACGCTTGGCAGGCGACCTTCAACCGCAGCAACGGCGGCTAGTTCCGCTGAGGCGAGGTACACGTTGGCACCATCACCTAAACGGTTCGGGAAGTTACGTGTAGACGTAGACACTACGGTGCTTTTTGCCGCAACGCGCGCCTGGTTACCCATACACAGTGAACATCCCGGCATTTCCATACGCGCACCGGCACGACCATAAATGCCGTAGTAGCCCTCTTCGGTCAACTGGTGCTGGTCCATTTTGGTCGGCGGTGCCAGCCACAGGCGAGTTTTCAGGCTGCCTGCAGGCTGCTTTTCAAGAAGTTTACCTGCTGCGCGGAAGTGACCAATGTTGGTCATGCACGAGCCGATAAAGACTTCGTCAATTTTTTCGCCGGCTACATCAGAGAGCAAGCGAGCGTCGTCAGGATCGTTAGGCGCGCAAAGTACCGGCTCTTTGATCTCGGACAGATCAATTTCGATCACTTCGGCGTATTCAGCGTCGGCATCGGCGCGCATCAGGCTCGGGTTAGCAAGCCATGCTTCCATGCCTTCGATACGACGACTAATCGTACGTTCATCGCCGTAGCCGTTGGCAATCATCCACTTGAGCAGGGTGATGTTGGATTTCAGGTACTCAGTGACGCTCTCATCCGACAGCGTAATGGTACAGCCCGCGGCAGAGCGCTCGGCAGAGGCATCGGAAAGTTCGAACGCCTGCTCGACCGTCAGGTCTTCAAGGCCTTCGATTTCCAGTACGCGGCCAGAGAACGCATTCTTCTTGTTGGCTTTATCAACCGTCAGAAGGCCCTGCTTAATACCGTAAAGCGGAATGGCGTGAACCAGGTCGCGCAGGGTAACGCCAGGCTGGCGCTTGCCTTTAAAGCGAACCAGTACGGATTCCGGCATATCCAGCGGCATAACGCCGGTAGCGGCTGCGAACGCAACCAGGCCAGAACCGGCCGGGAACGAGATACCCAGCGGGAAACGGGTGTGCGAGTCGCCACCGGTGCCCACTGTGTCAGGCAGCAGCATACGGTTCAGCCAGCTGTGGATGATACCGTCGCCAGGACGCAGCGATACACCACCACGGTTCATGATGAAGTCAGGCAGGGTGTGGTGAGTGTCCACGTCAACCGGCTTGGGATAAGCGGCAGTGTGACAGAACGACTGCATGACCAAGTCAGCCTGGAAGCCTAAACAAGCCAGATCTTTCAGTTCGTCACGGGTCATCGGGCCCGTGGTGTCCTGAGAGCCGACCGTGGACATTTTAGGTTCGCAGTACATACCCGGACGAACGCCTTCCAGGCCGCACGCCTTGCCGACCATTTTCTGCGCCAGGGTAAAGCCTTTGCCGGTGTCCTTGGGCTGGTCGGGCAGACGGAATACGTCAGACGCTTCCAAACCTAAAGACTCGCGTGCTTTGCCCGTAAGGCCGCGGCCGATAATCAACGGAATACGGCCGCCAGCACGTACTTCATCCAGAATCAGCTGGGTCTTCAGTTCAAAGGTGGTGATTACTTCGTCGGTGCCGTGCTTGCATACTTTGCCTGCATAGGGGTAAACGTCGATCACATCGCCCATTGCCAGCTTGGTGACGTCCAGCTCAACCGGAAGCGCACCGGAATCTTCCATGGTGTTGAAGAAGATCGGAGCAATCTTGCTGCCAAAGCAGAAGCCGCCAGCGCGCTTGTTGGGAACGTAAGGGATGTCGTCACCAAAGAACCACAGCACAGAGTTGGTGGCTGATTTGCGTGAAGAACCGGTACCCACTACGTCACCAACGTAAGCGACCGGGAAGCCCTTGGCTTTAACTTCTTCAATCTGCTTGAGCGGGCCCATGGAGCCGGGTACTTCAGGCACAATGCCGTCACGCTCGTTTTTGAGCATGGCATTGGCGTGCAAAGGGATATCCGGGCGCGACCAGGCATCGGGGGCTGGTGACAGGTCATCGGTGTTGGTCTCACCCGGTACCTTGAAGACGGTCAGGGTGATCTTTTCTTCCAAAGCAGGCTTGGAAAGGAACCACTCTGCTTCAGCCCAGGACTGAATAACGTCCTTGGCAACGCTGTTGCCATTTTTGGCGCGCTCTTCGACATCGTGGAAGGCGTCAAACATCAGCAGGGTGTGCTTGAGCTGTTCGCCGGCTTCGCGGGCAAGCTCTTCGTTATCCAGAAGCTCGACCATGGAAACGATGTTGTAACCGCCTTGCATCGTACCCAGCAGCTTGACTGCATGGATTTTATCGATCAGCGGCGAGGAAGCTTCGCATTTGGCGATAGCGGTAAGAAAGCCCGCTTTTACATAAGCGGCTTCATCAACACCCGGCGGAACCCGGTTGGTAATCAGGTCAAGGATGAATTCTTCTTCACCGGCCGGAGGGGTTTTCAAAAGCTCAATCAAGGCGGCAACTTGCTCGGCGTTTAAAGGCTTGGCGGGTACGCCCTCGGCGGCGCGTTCCTCGACATGTTGGCGATATGCTTCAAGCACGTTGGGGCCCTCTCATCTGCTTTATGGTGGCGAACACACACTTTCACGGTATTAAAGCGTGCGCTCGGACACATGACATACGCTTGACAAACAGCGTCTGGTTGGATGGCACAGATTCTACGGGAAACTGTCGACAATGTTAAGAAGAAGGGTTGGCAGGAATGTTGCACTTTATGTTGAGATTGTAATTAAGTATTTGATAATAATGGTATTTTAATATAATTGGCAGCTAAGGTAGCACCATTTTAGCTAAAAACGGTTCATCAATATGGCGATAAAGATGCGGTTGGCGTTACAGCGCGTTACCATAACCTACGCTTTAAAACGCTAAGTGTATTTTGCTCTTGGCCTGAAAAAAGCCTGATTATGTAACAGGCGTTATTTTTGATATTGGCTTTTTACTATACAAAAAGTATTACGTCGCGCTTACGTAGGTGATTTATTGGGTATACAAGTTTTAGTATATAGGTAATGAGATAGGTCAAACGCCCTCAGCGTTTATATGTTGTACAATAGTGAAATAAACGCTCGGAAGAATGTTATGTCGATACAACTTGGTGTGTTAGAAACAGCTGATCATATTGTGCAAGCAGATGATCTGCTCCCCAAAAGCCTTAACGAATTTCTTGCCTGTCAAACGCCTGACAGCTGGCTTCAGTGGGCAATGATTAATCCAGAAATCTTGCTTATTGATCACGCTCAATGTGAGAAAAAAGCGGCCTCGACTGCGATGAGCTTGTTGTATCGCTATGTAGATCAGCCCCTTTTATTAAGCAAAATGTCACAGCTGGCACGCGAAGAACTTCTGCATTTTGAGCAGGTGGTCGGCTTGATGGAACAGCGTGGCGTGAAATACCGGCATTTAACGGCCTCGCGTTATGCTGAAGGTTTACGGCGCCATGTGCGCAGTAATGATCCCGAGCGCTTGATTGACGTGTTGATTATTGGGGCGTTAATCGAAGCGCGTAGCTGTGAGCGCTTCGCGCGATTAATCCCGTACTTGGATGAAGAACTAGCCAAATTCTACCGTACATTGGTGAAGTCTGAAGGGCGCCATTTTGAAGACTATCTCTTGCTTGCTCGGCAGCAAACAAAGGATTTAATTGATGAAAGAATCGCTTTTTTTGTCGCCCAAGAAGCAGAGCTGGTAACGTCACCCGATACGGCTTTTCGTTTTCATAGCGGTGTGCCTGCTTAACGCACCGCTAGCCCAGGCAGGATATGTATCATGCACGATGCTCGTGAGTCTGATCAGCTAATCCTCTTTGGTCATTTTTCCCTTTCCCAGGGTGATGATGTGCTGACCCACTTTAGCTATGACAAAGTCAAAGCATTGTTGGTGTATTTGTTGCTTCATCGTCAGCCGGTTAATCGCGCGGTTCTGGCTGAGCTGCTTTGGCCTGATCAGGGGCTTTCGTCTGGACGAACCAACTTACGTCATGCGCTGCACTGTCTGCGCCATTCGTTAGGTAGTAACGCTGAGCAGATACTGAACGTTTCGCGGCAAACTATTGCGTTCCAGCTGCCAGCCTCTTGGCGGGTTGATTTGCATGAGCTGCAACAGTTGCTGGAAGGACCTCGAGATTTAGCGACGCTGGAAGCGCTACTAACCTGCTATCAGGGGGATCTAGTAGAGGAACTTCAGCTGGCCAACTGTAGCGAATTTCAGCGTTGGCTCGTGCAGGTACGCAACGAATGGCGCCAGCGTGTCATTCGGTTTGCGGAGCAGGTGTTGGAGGCTCATGAAGGCGTGCCGGATACCATGCTTGAAGGCTTGGTTAGCCGTTTTTCGGGATATGCGCCGTTTCATGAGCGCTGGGTACGTCAACTTGCTGAGCAGAATCAAATTGCCGCTGCGCATGAACAGTACAACGGCTATTTGCAGCTCTTGGCACTTTCCGGGCAGCAGCCTGAACCCAGTTTTTTACAATTAGCCAGCTATTGGTCAGATGGATCACACGACCCACGCGCCATGAGCCCTCAAGGGGCTTTTTCTCGCGTATTGGCGGCGGACAGCAAACCTCTGCGTGATGATGAAATTGAGCTTCGCCAGCTTTCCGTAATGGCGATTCGTCTACGCCTGCGAGGCGACTGGCAGGAGCGCACGGCAACACGCAACTGCTTGGCATTGCAGCTGGAATTATTGCGCTGGCTTGAACAACAGTGCCATCACCTGGGCGGCTTTTGGCTACCTGGTGCGACCGGAGGGTTAGGGCTTGCCTGTTTTGGTACCCACGGCCCAGCGCATCAGCTTGCCGAGCTTGTAGCACTATACGAACACTGCCAGCAAGCGCTTCCTCAGGAGTCGGCACGCTATTGGGAAGGCGAGGGCGAGCCTCCCACCTTTGAGCTAGCGGCTGGATTAAATAGCGGACAGGTGGTCTATCTGCCCGAGCGCCAGCTAGCCGACCCTCTGGGCCAAGTGACTCAGGTGTCCCTGGAGCTGATGAGCGCCGCCGAAGGCAGTGAGCTGGTGATTTCCCAAGAAGCGAGCCAGCACATGCCGCCAGCACTTGATCTACAGCCTCGCCTGGTATCCCGCCTGGTGGCAAGCGATGGGCGCGTACGCTTACGCGCGCTGGTGCTAGGCCAGAATGAAGGCGGGCGGGATGCGTTACCGCCAAGCTTAGTGGGCCGCGAAACGTCACTGCGCACGCTTCGTGATGCGCTGGCCAGGGCCGGTATTGGTTTGCGTCAGAGTGTATTGGTACGTGGCGCTTCAGGCATGGGTAAATCTGCGTTAATGGTGGGCTTTCGTCAACTGGAGCTGAGCCGAGATGCGTCGATTTGCTGGCAGCCGACGACCCGATTATCGGTACTTGAGCCCTATGGCATGGCGCGTCATTTGGTGGCTTGGTATCTGGATGCGCCCCCTACGCTGGAAACCCTGACTAACCTGCAGGCAGCGCTGGGCCTAACGCAGGCCAATGAAAGTCGTCAACATTTGCTTGAGGAAGCGCTTGGGGTTCGTGATGTTCAGGAAGTGACCCAGCTTGCCCAAAATGGCGAGGCGGTGGAGTTGGTTGTGCAGCTACTTCACGGGTTGATCGATCATCAAACCCAGGAGCGCACGCTGGCATTGATGATTGATGATTTACAGTGGATCGATGAGCCTTCCTTTAAAGTGTTGGCAGGACTGCAGGCACGCCTGCCTATCAATACCGCCTTTATGCTGGTCGCAAGCCATCATGGGCGTGAACCATTGCCGGTCAAGCTGCATTGGGATCAGCAAATCAATCTGGGCAAGCTAGATGCTTTACAGTCATCGCGATTACTGTCCCAGCTGTCGCGACGTTACCGCATCCATTTAAGCCCACGGCTGCGCAATCAGGTTATTGAACGCTGCGATGGCGTTCCGCTTTATATGCAGGAAATTTGCCGACGTCTGGATATGGATCGCCGCGAAGGACGTAGCGTTCACTTCGATGAGCTACCCAAGGGGCTGCTTGGCCTATTGGCCAGCCGCATCGATCAGTTGGAGATAGATCGTGCGATTGCCCATGTGGCCGCAGTACTGGGTCGACGCTTTCGGTTGGATTTCCTGCTCGAATGCAGCGGTTGGGAGCACAGCCGGTTAGCGCAAGCGATTGAGCACATGCGCCAGTTAGAGATTATCGAACCCGTCAATAAGGAAGAAGGCGAGCAGGAGTATCAGTTTAGTCATCAGCTGCTGCAAGAGGCCGCCTATCTTTCCTGCCCACGCGATGTGCGCGTTAAGCTTCACCAGCAGGTCGTCACGCTTATCGAAGAGCGTTTTCCAATGTGGATTAGTCGCCACCCGGGCGATTTTGCAACCCACCTACGCAGAAGCGGGCATTATGCGCGTGGGGCGCGTTATTTTGAGCTGTCTGCACGTGAAGCACTGAAGGTAAGTGCCAACCGTACGGCGCTGCGTATGGCCGATGCCGGGTTAGCTAGCTTACGCCACGTCGAGCATCAAGTAGAGCGTGAGGTCAGTCTGCTCACGGTGCGTGGCCAAGCGGCGTTTGCTTTGGAAGGGCACGGTTCACCCATTGCTCATGAAAGCTTTGTGCGTGCCCGCGAGCTGCTGCGGGAGTCAGGGAGCGATATGCTGGATGACCCCGAAGAACTAGAGCAGGTGTTCCTGGTGAAGTGGGGTTTGTGGGTGGGGCGCAGCCAGCGCTATGCCCACGCGGATGCCTTTGCGCTGGCTTCTACTCTTACCGACATTGCCGAACGCCTAGAAGACCCACGTTATCGACGCCTAGCGGATTATGCGCGGGCGCAGTGTGAGTATTGGGCAGGGCGTATTCAGCAAGCTCACGACCATTTAGATGAGATTGATCCACTTAATGCCCAGATGATGATCGAGTGGCTGCCGTTCTCGGATCATCCCCAGGTCACCGCCGCCTGTTTTCAGGGTTGGACTCTTTGCTTGCGGGGGGATTACCAGCGTGCAGAGCGCCAAGTCTCGGCGGCGCTACGCTTGGCGGAAAAAATTGGTCATCCAGGTACTCTGGCCATGGCGCTGCTCTTCGCGGCCGCCTTATATAGGCAGCTTGGCCATGTGCACCTTGCGGCACGTCATGCCGAGCGCGCCGCGGCCATGACCGGTACGCCCGATTTACAGCTATGGCAAATTTCCGCGCAGGCCGTGATTGGCTGGCAACGTGCCTTGGCAGGTGATCAGAATGGCCTTATCCAGATTCGTGAAAGCCTGGATCAAATGACCGAGCTTAAAGGGCGCGACCGATATCAGCGGCCTTCTCTATGGTATATCGATGCCTGTATTGAGCTTGGGGAGCTGCAGGTCGCTGAAGACTATCTCGACCAGTGCCTGATTATCGCCCGTGATCGAACAACGCTATTTTTACCGGAACTTGCCACGCTACTGGCGAAAGTACGTCATCAGCTTGGTCATCCCGCCAACGAGGTTAAAGCGCTTGCCGAAATGGCAATTAACCAGTCGCGTGAGCATGGTAATCGGCATCAGGAATTAGAGGCATTGGAACTATGGCTGACACATATCGAGCCGAGCGATCTTCAAGCGAAAGAGGCCTTTAGGCATTTATTGAAGGATGTTAGCCACAGCGATGCGCCGGTGCTTGTGCGCTGGGTAAGCCTTCTTGATCGGCGTTTAACCCAGCCCGTGGGAATAGACGAGTAATCTGAGGCCTTAGCGTGTCTCGGCCTCAAGGTAGGCCAATGTGGCGAGCGCTTGATCGCGTTGCTCGCCACATATGCTGATATCAAAATGAAAGTTGCCGCAGACCTTGGGCCTGCTTGGATCATCAAACAGGCGGCATAAATTGTCGTCATCTAACTGAATGCAGCGCATCCCGGCGGGCTTGCCCTGAGGCATACCGGGAATCGCTGAGCTGATGGAAGGCGCGATACAGCATGCGCCACATCCCGCCCGGCAGCCTGCTGGCTGTTTTACAATGATATCGTCATTGCTCATGGAGCCGCTTCCGCAAACGCACCTTTATTAATGCCCTCGAATGCCTGCACACGGGTTGCCTGACCACTATCGTGAGCGATGCTTCGTGCCAGCCAAATAGCGATATTTTCAACCGTGGTGGGCCCTGGAAGGGCCGCGCAGCGGTTTATCGGCAGGCGAATGGAAAAAGCCCCCTGGGCGGCCTGGTAGCGGCAGGTTAAAAACTCATCATCCTGATGTTCAATATCGGCCTGTTCGAGCAGATACCGGTTATCCAGCCAGTTGGCCCAGTGTGTTTCTAACCCCGATTGACGCTTACCCGATTGCCAGATAGCAAGCCGTGAGCGGTGCCCATGGGCAATCCGCTGGCAGTTACCCAAGTGGCGTTTCAGGCCATGGCTATAGCCATAGGCTGCCCCGCTAATCGCCTCATCACTCAACGTCAGCGTGACGCGATCAACGTTGGCTGGGCGCTGCTCGGTTAGCGCGTGGCTTAAATACTTGGCTACCTGTTCAAGCGTAACGCTTTCCCAGGCAAGTAGGCTAAACGCTTCGGCAGGCCCGCGCACTTCCATGGGGTAGGGGGTCGTCGTGCGAATGCAAAGGCCTTCGTCACACTCGGTGACGGTAATGCCCGGCGCTTGGGTAGGAATCAGCAGCGTATGATCAAGCCCACCATCCAGGGTGCGCTTGATCCAGGGCTTTACTTCGCCAAAATCAAACAGCATGCCGTCTTCACCCAGCGCTCCTTCAAGCAGTGCGTCCACCTGCCAGCTACAGCCTACAAGCCCACGCTGAGGGCACCATAAAGACACATCGATATGGGTTAACTGATTTACAAATAAAGCCATTAGTCAAACCCTGCTATTTTGTGCATTTGAAGCGAAAGGCGCCACTGAGGATTGGCCATGCAATACTGTGTAGTACTGGCAATGGTATCGGCTTGCTGTCCCAGCGGGCTTACATCCATGGGTTGCAAAAAGAAATGGTCAAAAGCCAGGTGTTTAAACTGCTCAGGCGGTGCATCCACTTGCGGAAAGACCAGTTTCAATTCACTTCCCCCGCTAACTGCCAGTGCGTTATTGCCCTTTGGGCTCACGCATAGCCAATCAATGCCGGGGGGGGGCGGTAACGTGCCGTTGGTTTCAACGGCGATTTCAAAGCCTTCATCATGGAGCATGTCTATTAATGACGCATCCAGCTGGAGCAGTGGCTCTCCGCCGGTAAACACCACGTACGGTACGGCGTTTGAAGCGTCTCTTGGCCATAGCGCACGGATGTGAGCGGCTAAATCAGCCGCCGTTGTGAACCGCCCACCATTTTGCCCATCGGTGCCGATAAAATCCGTATCGCAGAACGTGCATTTTGCGGTGGCGCGATCAGCCTCACGCCCCGACCACAAATTACACCCGCTGAAGCGGCAAAAGACGCTCGCACGACCCGCTTGCGCTCCTTCACCCTGCAAGGTGTAGAAGGCTTCTTTGACGTGATACATCAGCGGCTTTCCTGGAGAATTTGAGGAGCGTAAGGCAGTGGGTCGACGGCATTGTTCGCCGTAAAGGCGTCCAGGCGTTCACGGCAGCTACCGCACTCACCGCAGGCCAGTTCGCGCCCTTCATAGCAGGTCCAGGTATGTTGATAGTCCAACCCCATGGCGAGGCCTTCACGCAAAATATCGGCTTTGGACGTGCGCAGGTAAGGGGCGTGCAGTGATACAGGCTCGAAGTTGGCAATGCCCGCAACACTGTTCATGGCATCGACAAACTCAGGCCGGCAATCGGGGTATAAAACGTGATCACCGCCATGGGCGCCATAATCTACACGACCTGCACCGATATTGACCGCCTTGGCAATCGCCAAGGACAACAGAATCATATTCCGGTTGGGGACAACGGTGGCACGTAAATTATCATCCGCGTAGTCACCCGTGGGCATAACTTGATCGGGATTGGTCAACGCTGAATTATCAATCAAACCGTGGATAGCTCGAATGTCCACGATTTGGTGGGGGATCGCCAGCTGTGTGCAAACACGTGCGGCGACATCTAGCTCGCGGGCATGGCGCTGTCCATAGTTGAATGACAGAGCATGAACATTCAAGCCTTCGCGGATCGCGCGATGGAGTACCGTGTAGGAATCCATGCCGCCAGAATAAATGACCACTGTGGAGGTCGGTAAAACAGAGGGGGTAGAAGAAGTGCTAGACATACTTGATACTCGTTGTCGGAGAATTTTTCGTGCAGCGCAAGCGCTGAACAAAGTGCCGGGGTCCGGTCCGGAAGGGCGGCAGTTTACGCAATGAGAGCGCATCTGACCAGCTCGAGTCCTGATGGCTGCTATTTTTATTCGATATTTTGGGCGTTTGACGTTGCAAGACAACTACCGCGAAACGTCAGTAGGACCCGGTTTGTGCAGCATGCTAAGCTCATATTTTAAGCGGTTAGAGGCAATCATGGCCACTATAGAACACAGTGAAATTGTTAATGCAGCGCCAGAGCGTGTGTTTGAGTTATTACGCCGAGTGGAAGATTTTGCAGATTATTCCGATTTAATACGCTCCATTGATACGCTGGGTGACAATCACTACCGCTGGCATGTACGTGCAGTGGGAATGGACTGGGCGTTTGAAGTGGCAGTGACCGAGATTCAGGCGCCATATGTACTTGCGTGGGAGTCGCTTAGCGGGGTAAAAAATCAGGGGCGTTATCAGCTACGTGAAGTGCCTGAAGGAACGCAGGTTTCATTAACACTCAGCTATGAAATAGGTAATCGGTTAATGGAAAAAGCCGTTAATAAGGCCGCTAAGCCGTTAGTGGGCAAGGTTAGCCGACAAATTCTGGAGCGCGTTGAGGCGCGACTGAATGCATAAAGCCTTAGGCTTTTACTGGCGCTTGGGCGTAGCGGTTGGGTGTATCGCTCTGGTGGCCTTTTTATGGTTTAGCTATTCACCGGATTTAATGACCGTAAAGCATAGCATGGCGCAATGGATGCACCATCCTGCGGTCATTGCCGGGGTGGTACTTATAATGGCGATCACGTTAGCCACTGGCTTGCCAGCGAGTATCGGTTTGTGGCTAATAGCGCCTTTTTACCCGCCCCTAATCGCTACTTGTCTGTTAACCCTGGGAAGTGTGGCGGGGGCGTTTGGTGGCTATCAATTGGCGGCACACACCAGCGCTGCATGGCAGCCGAAAGGATTGACCCTTAAAATAATGAAAACGCTTCAGGATAGAAGCGATCTACTCACTCAGTGCGCGCTGCGCATCCTGCCTGGCTTTCCTCATGCGATGATCAACTTTGCGGCTGGATTAAGCCGTATTCCGCTAACGGTTTTTCTACTCGCGGCGACCTTGGGCCTATCGGTTAAATGGGCGGTTTATAGCAGTGCTATATATGGGGCGATTGAAGCTATAGAGGAAGGAGACGCACTACAGTTTGACGTGCTGATGCCGCTTCTTGCATTAACGCTTCTGTTATTGGTTGGGGCCTGGTTCAAGCGCCGCTCGAGAGCAGCGCCCAAACGTTAAGTACAAACGTTAAGTGCTATGGTAATAAAAAAAACTTAACCGTCCTGGTGCATTGCTACATCAAGGTGGTCAACCAGCTCCGCCCAATCGGCATCGTCTTCAATCGCTTCGCGTAGGAAGTCGGCTTGACCTTCGTTCCAGCAGGGAGCATCGGCCAGGGCCATATCCTTAGGTAGTGGACGATGACGCTTGATAAATTGCTCAATTGAATCTGGATCTGAGCGCAGGCCCAGCTGTTCAAAAAGATCACTAAAAAAATGCACTGGCTTTTCCATAATTATGCGCTCCTTCAATAGGTTGCTACTGGTTAAGCCTAGCGTAAATTATTGATTTCGCAAGCGCTATTAGCGCTCACCCACTAGCGAGGTGAGAAAACGCTGGCGCTGCACATCGAAGCCAATGGGTTGGGCTAACAGGTGGACCAGCTTGGTAAACGTGGCCTCAGGCGTCATGGCGTCTCCCGATAACACTCCGGCATCCGCCAAACCTTGACCCGCCGCATAAGCGCCCATATGGACGCTGCCCTCTGGGCAAAGGCTGATAGCCGCCAACAGCTTCCCTTCACCGCTGGCTGTGGCCAGGATATTAAGCAACGCCGGGTCGTTGGGTAGATTGCCGGCCCCCCAGAGCTGCAATACTGCCCCTTTAACGCGTGGATCATTTAACCATGCATCCAGTTGCCAGGCCGCCATACCTGGCCACAGAGCGATACGCACCACTTCTCCTTGGCTCAGACCCTGGTAATCGGCTAGTTCAAAACGTGGCGCACCACGCTGCTGTAAAGCCAACCCGCGGCTTGGGTAGTAGACGAAATCGTCGCCCACACGTTCCCCAAGCAGCGGATAGCAGGGAGTAGAAAATGCCGTTAATGCGCTGCTGTGGTGCTTTATCGCTCTTACGCCGCGCATTAGCCGGTTGGCGAAATAGATAGCCACTTCCTGCAGCTCGGCGGTGGCCGCAAAGCGTAAAGCACCATGTATATTATTCAGTCCATCGCTATTAGGCGCTTCCAGCGGCAGCATCGCGCCCGTTAGTACGACGGGGCGGTCAATGCCCTGAAGTTGATAAGCGAGACTAGCCGCGGACCAGCTAAGCGTATCGGTTCCATGGAGGATCACAAAGCCACGATACTCGGTCAGACGTGATGTAATATCATCTGCCAATTGCTGCCAGTTAAGAGGAGTCGCCGTACTGGAGTCAATCAGATTGGCATAGCTAATAACATCATAGGCTGGCAGTAACTGCTGCTGAACGACGGGTAATTGGCTTAATGCTTTTGCCATACGCTGAGCAAAATTACCGCCGGGGGTAAGCCCGTTATCCGCCTGCTGCATACCAATGGTTCCACCCGTATAAATCACCAGCAGGCGCTCTTGGGTGGGGGTCGCTTGGGCTAAGCGGGATAAGGTACTCATACGGGCTTCCTAACGCTTTCAGTGATGTTTTTAAAAAATGCTTTTAAAGACGGTGGACCTGAAGAACACCATTTTGATCATCCAACTGACGTTGGCGTCCCACCAGAAGGGCAAACCCACAACAGATGCCAACGAGCAGAATCAGTAGCCAGGCAATATAGTCAGCGTGGATACCAGACTGAATTAGTAAGCCGACGCCAAAGGGGCCTATGGCGGCAATCATATATCCCCCGCCTTGCACCAGACCGGATAGCTGCCCTGCTAGGCGAGAATTGGCGGTGCGTAATACAAGCAGGCTCAGCGCCATGCTGAAACTACCGCCTTGACCCAGACCTAAAAAAAACGCGCCAGGCCATTTCCATGCCAACGGTGCGATTAGCAACATCCAAAGCCCGAGTGCCGTACTGAGTAATACCAGCAAAAGCGCTGGTCGCTGGTCGTGGCCCAGCCTTGCAAGCCACGGCGCGCCTAAGGCTGAAGCCAGTTGGCACATAATCGAAACGGCCATTGTCCAGCCCGCGCTGGCTTCATCGTAGCCACGGTCTACCAATAGCGTAGGGAGCCAGCCAAATACGATATAGGCCATCGACGATTGAATGCCCATAAACAACATCACATGCCACGTGAGCGGTTTACGCAGTAATCGTAAAAGACCCGTAGTGGGTACTTGAGGCGCATGATGGGTGTGACTGTTAGGCATCTGAAAGTGCCAAAGAGCGAGTGCAAATACGGCAAGCAATGCCCAGCTCATAAGACTTGCTTGCCAGCTTCCCAGCCAATCGGTAAGGGGTACGCTTAGACCTGCCCCCAGTGCCCCGCCCAGGCAGAGAGCCATGGTATAAAGGCCGGTCAGCAGGTCGGCGCTTTCAGGTAGTTCGCGCTTAACAAGCGCAGGCAACAAGGTGCCGCTGATCCCAATGGCGCCACCGGTCATGGCCGAGCCTATAAACAACACACCTGGCAGTGGCAAGCCGCGCAGAATTAAGCCGGCTGCAAGCAATAAAAGCGCTGTGCTAAGCGCACGCTCACTTCCCAGGCGCTGAGCTAAAAGAGGCGCCATTGGCGCTGATAAGCCCAAAAACAGCACGGGCAGGGTAGTAAGAACCCCCGCAGCTGCGGCCGAAAGCCCCGCTGTTTCTTGTAAGCGCGTTAGCAAAGGGGCCACTGAGGAAAGCGCGGGGCGTAAATTCAGCCCCACGACAACCATCAATAAAATAAATGTGAGTGAACGACGGGACATCATGGCTGCTTACTTAAGGTAGGGGCGTAAATCACCGCGAACTGCATCAAGTAGCGTGATGAAGTTGTAGTCCTGTGGTGTTTCCAGGCAATCAACGCGAACGCTGGTGCGCATGCCCTGATTGATATCCAGCTTATCGTAGATTTCAAGCGTCACTTTTTGGGCGGGTTTATCGCCTGGACCAATAGTGCCGTCTTCAAGCGTAAACGTCTCAATCAGTGTGGCGCGTACGCGGGTGCTGTTGTCTTCACTAAGAACGCGTCGAATAAACAGCCAGCCTTCACAGGGTAGCGCTACATTATCATCACGTTCACGTAGGAACAGTGTGCGATAGCAGGCGCCTTCAGCCGAGGCTTTTTCCGCCATGCTGCGGTAAGCCTGGACGACCTGTTTTGAAGAGGCGCGGGCATCTTCCAGGCGTTGCGAAATCCCCTGGTGCTCACGGCTAAGCTGTTCTTGACGTTGAAAACTAAGCCACTGCCGGTAGTCAGCAATAAGTTGAGATGAGGACATGATCGCTCCCTGAAAATGTGTTAGTCAACGCATCGGAATATGCGAGGGCATAACCTTCGCATATTCCTTCCCGCTGGGCTAGCGGCGCGCGCGCCGGCGGCGTTCACCGCTGGGTTTTGCGGCTTCGCCACTCGGTTTACGACGAGCTTGAGGCTGGCGCTGACGACGGCCATTCTCGATGGGCTCGGGTTTGGCGTTCGGGTCGGGCTCAAAGCCGGGTTCGATATGCTTGGTCAGGTTTTGCTTGATTAAGCGCTCGATATTGCCCAGCAGCCCATGCTCATCGACACATACTAATGAAACTGCTGCGCCATTGCTGCCGGCCCGGCCTGTACGACCAATGCGGTGTACGTAGTCTTCGGCGACGTTAGGCAGTTCAAAATTCACTACGTGGGGGAGCTCGCTGATATCAAGCCCGCGCGCGGCGATATCGGTGGCGACCAGTACCTGTAAATCACCGCTTTTGAACGCACCCAGCGCTCGTGTACGCGCGCCCTGGCTTTTATTGCCGTGAATCGCCATGGCCGGAATGTCTTGCTTGGAAAGCTGCTCGGCAAGCCGGTTGGCTCCGTGCTTGGTACGGGTGAAAACCAATACCTGAAACCAGCCATGGCGCTGAATCAGATGGGCCAGCAGTTCGCGCTTTTTATCACGGTCGACGCGGTAAACGGCCTGTTCGATTTTTTCGGCGGTCGTGTTACGCGGAGCAACTTCAATAAGCGCTGGGTTATTTAGCAACTGCTGGGCCAGCGTTTGAATTTCATTGGAGAACGTGGCTGAGAACAGCAGATTCTGACGCTGCTTGGGCACCAGGCGCAGCACGCGTTTAATATCGTGAATAAATCCCATATCCAACATGCGGTCGGCTTCATCAAGCACTAAAATTTCGATAGCCGAAAGATCGACATGGCCCTGCTGCTGAAGGTCCAGCAGGCGACCCGGCGTGGCAATCAATACGTCCAGGCCAGCTTTAATCGCATCGACTTGAGGCTGTTGGCCGACGCCACCAAAAATAGTATGCGAGCGTAAAGCGAGGTGCTTGCCATAGGTGGATACACTTTCCCCTACCTGGGCTGCCAGCTCGCGCGTTGGGGTTAACACCAGCGCTCTAACCTGGCGTTTTTCGGGGCGTTTGCCGCCTGAAAGGCGCTGCAGCATCGGCAGGGTAAAACCTGCCGTTTTACCTGTGCCCGTTTGGGCGCTCGCGAGTAAATCGCGACCTTCTAAAACAACCGGAATGGCCTTTAATTGGATCGGGGTAGGCTGGGTATAGCCTTGCGCCGTAACGGCGCGTAATAAATCTTCATGCAGACCAAGTTCAGAAAAGCTCATGCGTTCTCCGCAGTCGCCTAGCAAGGCAACAGCTGCTTAAAAAGCGTTGTTGCTAGGCGTATTTTTTTCAAAAGGCGAGGATAATAATCATCGCGGCAGCGAAGTTTGCCAGATAATTCGCTACACCGCGATGATCGTTGATTAGCCACGAATGACCATAACGAAATAGTGTGGTCAGTATGGAAGAGACGGGCATTTAACAGTGGGTAGTACTGACAGCGGGCATTGCGATAGGTTGCAACCCATAATATGCCCGCCAGTGTAACATGAAGATTGTACAAGGCGGGCATTCTTGTCGCGTTTGGTTGACGAGACTAGGCTTAGTGAGATCTTGATTAGTTAAAATAGTTGCCTTGACGTATCTGATCGGCAATTTGTTCGGCCACGTCATCCCAGCTGGCGCCTAAGGCGCGCACCAAAGCGGGGTAGCCGTCGTCATCCAGCGCCGTTTGTGCTGCAAAGGTCTTCATGGCAAGCAGCTCGTTGCTGGTACTGCGCAACTGCCATTGACCGGTTGCAATCGCCAAACCGTCGTGACGCCCCTGGAACTGGTCGACTTCCAGGCGCAGGCTAAGCGCTTCGGGCTGGCTGCTATCGTCACGCACCACGCGAATCAGCGGCAGCTCTTGAGATAAGCGCGTGCGCAAACTGCGCGCAAGCTGGCGGCCAATGCTTTCAGCCCACTGGTGTTCGCGCGCTTCGTTAAGCGTAATATCATCCAGCTGCATAATGATGCCATCGACGTCCAGGTAGTGGGCAAGCCGCGGCGAACTCAGCTGTAACGTGCCCTGAGGATTATTCGGCGTATTGGCTAGCTGACTGTTGGGTAGCATATAGCGCGCAGGTGGAGTGACGCTGCTTGCACAGGCGGTAAGCATAAGGCACGCGACCAGCAGCGATAAGCCTTTCAAACTCAGTAGCGATAAGCGGTTTGTAGATAGTAAGCGCATAACGTTGTCCTTCTTAGCGCGGTGCACGCGGTATCGGATCTTGAGCATCCAGGTTATCAAACAGCAGTGCCCGCGGATTATCATTCAGGGTGCGGGTCAGTGGTTGAAGATCACGCATTAACCGGTCCAGTCGCTCAATGGCTGAAGTAAGATCCTGGTACGCTGGCGAAGAGGGCGAAACACCTTGCAGCGTGTTGCGAAGCTCTTCAAGCGTTGCATTGAGATTGCCGCCCACCGCCTGGGTTTCAGGATCATTTAACAGCTGGTTAAGCGATGTGCTGACGTCACGCACTTCATCAAGCATTCGTTCAGAAGCCTGCAGATTACGATCCAGTCCGGCGAGCAAGGGTTCTACTTCAAGCGCGTTTAATTTATCCAGCAAACTGGTGATTTGCGCCTGAATTTGAGCAAATCCTCCCGCCACGGTGGGGAAAACCGTTCGGTTTGAAAACGTTTCAGCGATATATCTCTCTTCTGAATCGCGTTGAAAATTAAGATCGACAAATAGCGCTCCGGTTAATAGGTTGCCGTTTTTAAGCGAGGCGCGAAGCCCTATGCTAAACAAGCGATTAAGGCGGGCTTCCCACTCTTCCAGGTCGACATCTGTGTTTTCGATGCCCAAGCGCTGTGGCTCAATGCGAATCAGCACGGGAATTGCAAAACGGGCACGGGAGTCTGGTTGTGGCGCCGTAAAGTTCCAGGGTACCGCCGCTACGGTACCCATTCGAACGCCGCGAAACTCAACGGGTGCCCCGCGTGAAAGCCCACGAACCGTATCATCAACCAATAAGACGTACTCTAAATAGCGGTTAAAGGTGCCTTCGCGAGCGTCATCTTCATCAGCATAAAGATTAAACTGGGCGCCAGCTTCGACCTTTCTGCCCATAGGTAAATCTTCAGGCACGCCAAACGTCACGCCGCCACCCAGCAGCGCTTCCAGGGATTCGACGTTCACTCGAAAGCCATTGGCATCCAGACGAAAATCTACGCCGCTGGACGACCAGAAGCGCGTGCTGTCGGTAACTAGCTGCGCATAAGGCTCTTCAATAAAAACCTGATGCTGCATGGTGCGTGATTCAGGATCGAAGCTGGCTTCTTCCACCCGGCCAACAGTATAACCTTGGTAAGAAACCGGGTCGCCCACGCGCAGTGAGTTGCCCAACTGGCTAATTAAACTGATATTGAGACCCGCCATACCTGCCGTCGCGACCGGTGGCACATCGCTAACCGGGAATTCGCGGCGCTGCTCTTCGGAGGTTCCAGGTTCAAGCTGAATATAGGCGCCTGAGAGTACAGTACCCAGGCCGCTAATGCCTTCCCTTCCAATGCGCGGTTTAACAACCCAGAAGCGGCTATCCTCGCGCAACAGTTTGTCGGCCTGGGGCTGAATTCGAGCCGTGATAACGGCACTGCTCAAATCTTCAGAGAGCTGAACGTTTTGCACTAGCCCAATTTCAACATTGCGGCTACGAATGAGGGTGTTACCCGCTTCGATACCTTCAGCATTGTTCATGGTCAAGGTGATCAGCGTACCGCGGCTGGTGTAGTTATCATATACCAGCCATAACCCAATAATGATGGCCACGATAGGCACAATCCATATGGGCGAAAGGCGAGTTTGCCGAGAAGACTTGGCCTTGTTCAGGTCGGGCTCTTGCTCATTGTTTATCGGGGTATCATTACCCATTAATGGCTCCCTGAGTGGCGATTATCTGGTGTGGATGCCTTGGTTTCGGGGGCATCCCATATTAAACGGGGGTCAAAAGTCATGGCGGCGAGCATAGTCAAAACCACCACTGAGGAAAATGCCAGTGCGGCAGGGCCGGGGGTAATCGACATGAGTGAGCCAGCGCGAATCAAGGCAACCAGAATAGCGACCACAAATACATCGACCATTGACCAGCGCCCAATGAATTCGGTTATTCGATAAAGCTTGGTGCGGCTAATGGTGTTGGGACGGCCGCTGCGCTGTACCGCAATGCATAGCCATGAAAGTGCAAGCAGCTTACCTACCGGTACGATAACGCTGGCAATAAAAATAACCGCCGCCACTGGCCAGGAGCCCATTTGCATGAGCTGAACCACGCCACCAATAATCGTAGATGAGCCGCTGTGCCCTAGGCTGGTGGTGGTCATAATAGGATAAACATTGGCCGGAATATACATGATGGTGGCAGCGCCGAGCAGCGCCCAGGTACGCTGTAAGCTAAACGGTAATCGATGGTGGAGCTTTTCATGGCATCGGATACAGCGTGACTTGCGTCCGCGGGAAAACGCATTGATAAGCCCACAGGTAGGGCATCCTGTAAGGTCCTGGCGGGATGCGGTCATTCCAGTTTGTGTGCCTTCCGGGGCAAGGGGCTCCCCTTCTAAAGAGAACCACATCCAGTCGGCATCAATTGATTGAGTGGTCATTAATAAAAGTATCGCAAAGACGCAAAATGCCCAGAATGAAATACCTAGCTCTATCTCCGCCATGCCAGCTACTTTGATCAAACTTACCAGCGCCCCAATAATAAATACATCGGCCATCATCCAGGGCGTCAGATGGGCAAGAGAGCGCGCAATATCGCGACTAAATGCTAAAGGCTTGCCATGCAAAAGACCAAACTGTAGCCAGATAACACTGAGCAGGTAAACCGCTGGTAGAACGGCAATGGTCATAATAACAATGATGGCAACCACGGGCTGATGAAAGGCAATAAGGGTGGTTGCGGTCTGCGATAGCTCAATACGGTTCCCAACACCGCTAACGTTGAAACTCACAAACGGAAACGATACTGCCACTATTAATGCAATAAGTGCCGCAATAGCTAATGCCATACTACGCTGAGCTGGGTAGCGGTGACGTTTGACCAATACATGCGAGCATCGCGGGCAGCTGGCCTTTTCTCCAGACCCTAAGGGGGGTAATGCCGAAATCCAGTCACACTCATGGCATGCTCGTAAGCGCCTGCGCTGAACACGGGTTTCAGGCGGTAAGCGATCTACCAGAGGCGTATTGACCGGAAGTGAAGGGCGTTTCATCAAACGATAGTGGGGCAAATGCGACACTCTCAATGCGAATTCAAAGTAAAACTAACAGAGTCTAGGCCATTTAGCTTACAAATCCGGCTTAGACAAATAATAGCTTATATCGTACTTGACCGGAGCATCGGGTTAGTCAAGGATGCAGCCGCGATAGTGCCTAATATTTGTTCAATAAGGAAATGAAATGTTGCTTCCTGTTCTAGCGGTATTGGTAGGATTGGTGTTATTGATCTGGAGTGCTGAGAAGTTTGTTGACGGCGCTGCCGCTACCTCACGCTGGCTCGGCCTCTCCCCCTTGCTGATCGGTATGCTGGTGATTGGGTTTGGTACCTCAGCGCCAGAAATGATGGTGTCTGTATTAGCTGCCTTACAAGGTAATCCAGGGTTGGCGGTAGGCAATGCCTATGGTTCCAATATTGCCAATATTGGCCTGGTATTGGGGTTTGTGGCGCTCATCGCTCCCTTGGCCGTGCACTCAAGCGTTATCCGTAAAGAGATGCCGTTTCTCATACTGGTCACGCTTATTACCGGTCTCATGCTATGGGACGGTTGGGTTGCACGTTGGGAGGCGGCTGTCTTGCTAGTGACCCTGGCCGTGTTTATTGGTTTTAGTATCATCCGCTCGAAAAAACAGCAAGACGACTCACTTGTCGATGATGTGTCTGAATCGCTCGATAGTAAGTCCATGTCACGTGGCAAAGCTATTATGTGGACATTGGTTGGCTTGGTATTTTTGATTGTTAGCTCGCGCATGTTGGTATGGGGAGCGGTCGAAATTGCTCAACGTTTTGGAGTGAGCGACCTGATTATCGGTTTAACCGTCGTGGCGGTAGGCACATCGTTGCCGGAACTTGCCTCATCAATTAGTGCGCTGCGCCGTAAAGAGCACGACATGGTGCTGGGCAATGTCGTGGGTTCTAACTTGTTTAATAGTTTGGCGGTGGTCGGATTGGCGGGGGTTATTGCCCCGATCGATGCAGGCCGCGAAGTGCTGGTGCGTGATTGGAGCATCATGACTTGTATGACACTGCTGATGATCCTGTTCGCATTTTCCTGGCGTGGACGCCCTCGCCGAATTAATCGTTTGGAGGGCGGCGTGCTATTTACTCTTTTTATAGCTTATACCGGCTATATGGTGAGTATTGTAGTTTTATCTTAATAATTTATCGGCGTTATTTGATGTGCGTCAATGAGACACGTTTTGAAGAAAATTGGTCGGTGTATAGTAAGAGGTAAGTCAGTAAGATGACAATATAAGTAAAGAATAGGCTTAGGTGCTTATAACTAAAATGCACAGCCCGCGAGGCACAACTAAGCTTGTATTAACCATGAATGGGATATCAATTCAGGCCTAGGAGCGTGTAATGGAACTCGATCCCTTAATGTTGTCGCGAATCCAATTCGCATTTGTTGTCTGCTTTCACACTATATTCCCTGTGTTCACGATTGGATTGGCGTCTTATATTGCGCTATTACAAGGACTTTTTTTCAAAACGCAAAACCCGGCCTGGGACCGGCTGGCGCTGTTTTGGACAAAAGTGTTTGCCGTTGTGTTTGGTATGGGTGTTGTGTCAGGAATTGTGATGTCGTTCCAGTTTGGTACGAACTGGAGCAACTTCTCTCTGGCGGCGTCCAATTTCATTGGCCCATTGCTCAGCTACGAAGTGGTGACCGCTTTCTTCCTTGAAGCAGCTTTCTTGGGCATATTGCTTTTTGGCCGTGGAAAAGTGCCTCAGGGCATCCATTTGCTGGCTGCGACCATGGTAGCTGTGGGAACGTTTATTTCTGCTTTCTGGATATTATCGGCTAACAGCTGGATGCATACGCCAGCAGGCGTTGAGCTTATCGATAACCGCTTCCACGTAACCTCGTGGAGCGAAGCAATTTTTAATCCCTCTTTCCCTTATCGCTTTGCGCATATGGCAATGGCTTCCTTTATTACCGGTGGTTTTGTCGTTGCCGGCGTGAGCGCATGGTTCTTGCTGCGTGGTCGTGATCCAGAGGCCAATCGGCGTGCGCTTTCAATGTGTTTATGGCTACTGCTGTTTTTGACGCCTCTTCAGGCAGTAGTAGGCGATTATCATGGCCTAAATACGCTTGAACATCAGCCTACTAAGGTGGCAGCAATGGAAGGTCACTGGGAAACGGCGACTAACGTGCCCTTACTGTTGTTTGCGCTGCCGGATCAGGAGGCTCAGGAAAACCGCTTGGCTATTGGCATTCCCAATCTGGCAAGCCTCATTTTGACGCACTCATTTGATGGTGAAATTCCAGGCATTAGCGAGGTACCGCCTGAGGAGCAGCCGCCTGTCATGCTCGTTTTCTGGTCTTTCCGGGTAATGGTGGGTATTGGCCTGTTAATGATTGCAACCGCATTTGTTGGCCTTCTCCTGCGCCGTAAAGGTCGTATCTATGAGAGTCCAGTATTTCTTAAGACACTGGTGGGCATGATTTCTCTACCTTTTATCGCCGTTCTTGCAGGCTGGGTAGTTACCGAATCGGGCCGTGCACCTTGGCTAGTATACGGAGTGATGACGCATGCAGAAGGGGTTACTCCTTCGCTGACCGGTTGGATGGCCTTGGCTACGTTAATTGGTTATGTGTTGGTGTATGCCGTCGTCTTTTACGCCGGTATCTATTATATAACCCGCGTGGTGCGTAATGGCATGCTGCCCGAGCATGCACAGGCATCGGCTGACCGAGATGCCGACCGCCCCAAACGCCCGTTATCTGCGGCCCATACTCCCTTTGATGACGACGTTGACCCGGTGAGGAGCTAAATCATGGAAATGTTTGATCTATCGATTATTTGGGCTGGGATTATTGGGTTTGGCGTCATCATGTACGTATTGATGGATGGTTTTGACCTGGGGTTAGGCATTCTATTCCCGTTCGCCCCGGATGAAGACTCTCGTGACGTAATGATGAACTCCATCGCGCCGGTATGGGATGGAAACGAAACCTGGCTGGTGCTGGGGGGGGCTGGCCTACTAGCGGCGTTTCCCTTGGTCTATTCGATCTTTCTGCCAGCGCTTTATCTGGGTGTGTTTCTTATGCTGGCCGGTTTGATTTTTCGCGGTATCGCGTTTGAGTTTCGCTTTAAGTCACGCCGTAACCGGCACTGGTGGAATCGTGCCTTTAGCTGGGGTTCCGCAATTGCGGCCTTTGCTCAAGGGGTCGTTGTGGGGGCTTATATTCAGGGATTCCAAACCGAGAATTTTGTTTATACTGGCGGCGCGTTTGATTGGTTGACGCCTTTTACTGTGGTAACCGGCTTGGGTCTGATGGCAGGTTACGCGCTGTTAGGTTCTACATGGCTTATTCTGAAATCTGAAGGGCATGTGCAGGAATGGGCGTATAAAATTACTCCCATTTTGCTGGCCATGGTGCTGGTCGTATTTGCCATCATCAGTATCTGGACGCCTTTTGTAAATCAGGTAGTTTGGGAGCGCTGGTTTGGTAATCTTCGTTTAATCTGGATCTTTCCGGCAATGGCGCTGTTATTTGCCTTTCTGGTATTTAGGTCGGTCAAGCAGCGACGTGAAAGCTATCCCTTTCTTGCTACCATCGGCATCTATGTGTCCACTTATCTTGGTTTGATTGTAAGTCAATGGCCGATGATTGTACCGCCTAATTACACGCTGTGGGATGCAGCGTCGGCGCCTGAGTCACAGCTATTTCTTCTGATCGGCGTACTCTTTGTTATCCCGATTATCCTGGTATATACCGCATGGACATACTGGGTATTCCGCGGCAAGGTGCGTGTGGGTGAAGGATATCACTAAGCCAGGGGCATCCAGATGACAGAGCAGTCGTTGACCGCTCGCTCCTGGTTGAAAGCGTTAGCAGCATTAGAGCGGCGAAGATTACATCTCGCCGCTTTTCTTGGCGTTTTAGCAGGCGTGCAGACGGTTATCATCGTAGTCGGTCTTGCGTGGCTGGTGGAGCAGCTTACTGTTCATCAGCAATCTCCTTATCAACTTGTTAACGTGCTGGTTTTGCTGGCGCTTTGTGTGCTGGGGCGGGGTATATGTCAGTGGGCACAGGAAACGATTAGCCTAGAGGCTAGTTTGCGCATTCGCCAGCATGCGCGACGCCAAGTGCTAGATAAATGTTGGGCGCTTGGGCCAGTATGGCTGGCTTACCAACAAAGCGGGGCTTTGGCGACTCAGGCCGTGGAGAATATCGAAGCTCTGGATGGCTATTTCGCACGTTTTTATACCCAGCTACGTATTACCGCCTTGCTGCCACTACTGATTTTCTTGGTCGTGATCAGGCTTGATTATTTGGTGGCTGTGTTTTTGTTAATTTCCGCGCCGATCATTCCTCTATTCATGGCGCTGGTGGGTATGGGGGCTGAACGGGTTAATCGCGATCAGTTTGCGGCTGTGGCACGTCTTTCTGCCCACTTTCTTGATCGCGTGCGGGGAATGAGTACGCTTCAGCTATTCGGAAGAACGGCGAGTGCGCATAAAGATGTATGGTGGGCAACTGATGACTACCGTCGGTTAAGTATGCGGACTCTCCGGCTGGCTTTTTTATCTTCTGCCGTGCTTGAGTTCTTTGCATCGGTGGCTATTGCGGTGATCGCGATGTACGTGGGTTTTGGCTTGCTTGGGTATATCGATTACGGGCCGGCAACGTCACTAACACTCTTTTCTGGATTAGCTGTATTGCTGCTTGCTCCAGAATTTTTTCAGCCCTTAAGGACGCTTTCCCAGCACTATCATGACCGGGCAACGGCGCTGGGTGCGGCGGAAAGTCTGATTACAGTGCTTAATGAAACGAGCGTGCAGCGAAGCTCTCTGAATGAGCCTGATGCGGTCGATGACATTGCCGTATTGAAAAATGTGAGTGTGGAGTACGCGAATCGTGGTCGGGTGTTAGGGCCGATTGATCTAACGGTGAAAAAAGGTAGCATTATTGCCATTAGCGGTCCGTCGGGAAGCGGTAAATCAACGCTTCTGGCTCTGTTGGCCGGTTTTCTAATGCCATCTCAAGGCTCTCTGGAGCTAGCGCAACCCCGTTATGCCTGGCTCGACCAGCAGCCAAGTCTGTTACATGGCAGTTTGGCTGATAACTTGCACTTAGCTAACCCACATGCAGGTGCACCGGCCATGCTGGAGGCGCTTCATCAGGCAGGCTTGAAGGCTCTGTTAGAAAAGCTGCCCCATGGCTTGGACTCAATGATAGGTGAGCGTGGACTAGGCTTGTCGGGTGGCCAGGCGCAGCGCCTTGCCTTGGCACGTATTTACTTGAGTGACGCCTCTTTGATCTTGCTCGACGAACCAACGGCAAGCCTGGATACAGAAACCGAAGAGGTGGTTATTCAGGCGTTGCTTACGTGGGCGGCCCAAGGACGCACAATGGTCATGGCGACTCATCACCCGGCTGCTATTAAGGCAGCTCAGCGGCATCTTGAAATGCGTAATGGCCACCTGGAGGAGATAAGTTATGAAACATAACGCGTCATCTTCTGTGGCCATGCTATCCCAAGCGCGACGTGCGCTGTTGCCTTGGGTGGCGCTAATGGTGAAGCGCCGACAAAAGTTTATGCTGGGCGCTTTGCTCATTTGGTTAACCCTTGCTGCTGGTCTTGCACTATTAGGGCTTTCCGGCTGGTTTATTACTGCTTGTGCGTTAACCGGTATCGCCTTTTTGTTGGGGATGCCCGCTAGATTGGATGTGTATGTGCCGGGTGGGGGTATCCGGTTTTTTGCGCTGTTACGTACGGTTGCCCGCTATATTGAGCGTCTTTACAACCACAATACAGTGCTGCGCCTGTTGGCCGATCTGCGTTATCGGGTTTTTGGGCAGTTAATGCAGTTAGATGAGGCTGCCTTACGGCGCCAGCGTGTGAGTGATTGGTTGGGCCGCTTAACCGCCGATATCGATGCGTTGGATAATTTATATCTGCGGCTGTTGATGCCACCGCTGGTTAGTCTGCTGGTCATTGCTGGCGTAAGTCTCTTTATTGCCATTTGGCTGCCCGGCGTTGCGCTTTGGGTAGGGGGTGTACTGCTTCTCCTTTGGTTGGGCCTTACTTATGGAGTGGCGCGCTTAAGCTTTGCGCATAGCCATCGCCAGGTGGCTGATCAAGAAGGGCTTCGTCGGTTAGTGGTTGATCAGTTGCAGGCCTCTGCGGAGCTGATAGCTTATCGCACGGCCACTTGGCACCGAAATCAAGTGCAGGCACATGAAATGGCGGCGTTAGATAATCAGCGTCGCCTTGGGCGCAGCGTTGCCTTGGGTAACAGTATTATTGGCGTCATTACCGGGCTTTTGTTGCTATGGATGGTATGGGTAGGCGGTATGATGGTGGCAAGTGATGTCATCGCCGGGCCTATTCTTGTGATGCTGCTGCTGGTGCTTCTGGGTATTAATGAGGTTTTCACTCCGCTTCCTGGCGCTTTTGCGCGCTTGGGTGGCAGCGTCGCCGCGGCAGAGCGGTTAAATGCACTAGGGTCTGAAGGGGTATTGGATAAGGATCAGTCCTTACCCGCCCGCGGCCTTGACTTGTCGTTGGATCATGTAACCTATCGCTATTCTGGCAGTATAGAGCCAGCGCTTGTTAACGTGTCATTTCAGCTTATGCCAGGCGAGCAGGCGCTTATTACGGGGCGTTCCGGTGCAGGTAAAAGTACCTTGGCGGCGCTTTTAACCGGCCGCCTTGTAGCGTCTAGCGGCGATGTTAGCGTAGGTGACTGCTTGCCTGTTAGGGTGCCTGAATGTCAGCGATCCCAGCGTGTTGCATTGCTGACGCAGCAGGTGGATCTTTTTGATGCTTCGCTGGAAGATAATCTGCGTCTAGGCAATTCTGATGCCAGCGACGCCGAGCTGTGGGATGTGCTTGAGGCGATGGCGCTGGATGAGTGGGTTCAATCACTTCCCAGGCAGCTGCAAACGCCGGTAGGTGAGCGGGGCCAGCAGCTTTCGGGTGGCCAAGCCCGACGCGTTGCACTCGCTCGGCTATTATTAATGGATCCCTCGGTGGTTATTCTGGATGAGCCCTTTGCCGCGATCGATCATGACACTGCTGAAAAGGTGGCCAATGCGCTTTCTAAGTGGTTAGCAGGGCGCACCGTTATCTTTTTTGTTCACCACGGCTTGATTGGCGGACTAGCACATCAGATAAGTCACCACTGGCACCTAAGTGCTGGAGAGCTCAGTCAAAGAAAGTAATGCGCTTACTCTAAGAGCGCTAAGGAAAAGTCATGCAGGATTTTTTACGCCGTCTTCCTAAAATCGAGCTTCATTTACATATTGAGGGCTCTCTTGAGCCAGAGCTTATGTTTGCGCTGGCGGAGCGTAATAGCATCACGTTGCCGTATGCCTCCGTTGGTGAAGCCAAGGCCGCGTATCAGTTCAAGGATCTGCAAGGGTTTTTAAATCTGTATTACCAGGGCATGAATGTTCTTTGTCACGAACAGGATTTTTTTGATCTGGCCATGGATTATTTCAAGCGGGCCAGCAGTGAAGGCGTTGTTCACATTGATATGCATTTTGACCCTCAGGCTCACTTACAGCGTGGCATTGCACTTGATGTTGTCATGGCCGGATTGTTACGTGCCAAAGAAGAAGCCGAGCAAACGCTAGACCTAAGTGTTGGTTTGATCATGGCATTTTTACGCGACAGACCTGCCGATGAGGCGCTTCAGGTGCTTGAGCAGGCGGCACCCTATTGGAAGCTACTGGATGCCATTGGTCTGGATAGCGCTGAGCGTGATCATCCGCCCTCTAAATTTGTCGCCGTTTTCAACCGTGCTAAAGAGATAGGCTTGGCTCGGGTGGCTCATGCCGGAGAGGAAGGGCCTGCAGCGTATATTCTCGAAGCGTTGGATATGCTGGATGTCTGTCGTATTGATCATGGCATCCGCTGCCTGGAAAGTGATGAGGTCGTGGATCGCCTCTATGAGCAGCAAACGGTACTCACGGTATGTCCACTTTCCAATACTAGTCTTAAGGTGGTTGATGAATTAATCGACCATCCGTTGCCAGCACTTTTAGATAAAGGACTAAACGTCACCATCAGTTCGGATGACCCTGCCTACTTCGGTGGTGGGCTGTTGGCTAATCATATAGCTTGCGCTGAAGCATTTGGCTGGGATGAAGACGCTTTTGTCGAATTGAATCGCAATGCCATCACCGAAGCCTTTACGTCTGAATCCAGACGCCAGGAGTTGCTCGCGCGCTTGGCTGCCGTGAAGCCTGAATAGCTATAGGCAGCCGGAAGAAAGACGTTTCTTCTATAGATGCACTATCGTCTTAAAAGAAATGCAAAAAGTGGTTGACCCTTCGGAGAAATTGGGTAGAATACGCCCCACATCGAACGGGCAGCGTCCTTCGGTAGCTCTTTAAT
>NZ_JBQSWC010000016.1:0-90107 GCF_052376775.1 Halomonas sp. AOP43-A1-21
GTTACGGACTTACCTGAAGCACACGCCCTTCGCGCGCATGAGTCCAAGCAACCTGAGGCTCAAGCTCATCAAAGTAGGCGCGGTCATCCTCCGCAATACGCGCCGCATCCGGGTGTTGATGAGTGACAGCTACCCCTATAAAACGGCGCTATCCGATCTGGTCAGGCGGTTGGTGCCGAACTGACTGCTCGGGCGCCCCCGGCCCGACGCAATGGGGGAAAGGGGGAAGTGTGTCTGAAGGACGGAAAGTGGTTAAAAAATAGCCGATGTAAGTCGAGCCAGTAGGTGTTTAGCGGTGTTACAGCCTGAGTGCGGTACTGGCTGAGGTACTATGAGAAATCCAGGCTAGAAAAAGGTACGGGATAACCTTTAGCCGTCATGCTGGGCACCAAAAGTTTGGCATTCATGGCTGCGTCGGCAATATTAGAGCCTGACAGCCCCCCCATAAAAGTACTAAGCAACACATTGGCTTGTGCTAATCCACCATGCATACGACGAGTCAGCAGTTCAGCAAGCTTCAGCAACCGGTCGGTTATGCCTGAATAGTTCATGAAAACACCCGCCATAATGAAAAATGGAATGGCGAGTAAAGAAACCGACTCCAGACCACCGGCCAGACGCTGAATAAGCAGCATCATGGGTTGGTCAGCCCCTACGATGAAATAGAGAAACGTCGAAAAAAACAGTGCAAATGCGACGGGGGTACCTAACAGAAACAGTAAAAACAGTGCGCCAAGCGCAATACTGACAGCCATGTGGTTAGCTCCTAAGATGAATGTTGCCGAACCAGCCGCACGACACAGTGATAAATCATTATCACTGCACTAACGGGGATCGCCACATGAATCCAGTAATAAGGAATTTGCAGCATTGGTGTACTGCGATACGCTGAAAAGCTGAGTAGCTGGGTCCCCCAATAAAGCATTACCGCGGCACTCACCAAGATGATGCCCACACTGAATATTTGCTCGTTCCAATGCGCCAATCGTGGTGGGAGCTTATCGGTCACAAAACTAATGAACACATGCTCCCTGCGGCGCACCAGGGCGCTAGCGCCCAGAAATGCGGCCCACACTAAAAGCATTTGAAGAATCTCTTCCGTCCAGGCCAGGGGGCTGTTAAATAAATAGCGCATGAATATATTGCTAATCGCCACCAGGAAAAGCGCAAAAATGGCGGCGGTCGCGATGACTTCATCAAGACGCATGAATCGGTCTAGCCACGTGAAGATACGCTGCATATCAGACACCTCAACTTGGCTCCCCGGCTAACCGGGGAACCATGCGATCACAGGATGATCAGCCGTTAATGATTTCGTAAACCTTGTCGTACAGACCCTCGCTCCATTGAGGAAACGCGGATGGAATCTGCTGTGCAGCCCGCTCGCGGAAAGGCGCGATATCAACTTCATGAATCTCAACGCCTTCACTACGTAAACTCTCTAGTGCCTGTTCGCTGTTATCCGCTACCAGCTCAGAGAGATACTCTGCCATCTGCTGGCCGGTATCCGTCATAATTTGCTGCTGCTCTTCACTGAGCTGGTCCCAAAAAGACTTTCCGGTAACGAAAGGCGCCACGGTATGCATATGAGACGTCAAGCTAAGATGTTTCACCACCTTGTGGAACTTGCCCCCGTAAAGTACCGCTGCAGGATTTTCAACGCCGTCGACTATCCCCTGCGCCAGCGCAGGATAAACGTCACCCAGCGACATCGGCGTGGGTGTTGCCCCCATGGCACGTATGGCTTCCACATACATTTGCGAGTTTTGAACGCGGATACGTATACCATCAAGATCAGCAGGACTACTAACTGGCTCGCGTGATAGCAGGTGGCGTGCACCATATACCGCATTTGGGATGACGATGTGGTAGCCAGACTCATCCACCTTTGCCATTTGCTCAGCAAACCATTCCGAGTCAAAAATCTTGAGCTTCGACTCAAAATCTTCACTCAGATAGGGTGCATCCAGTACCGCAAGGTCGGGCACTGAATCGAGAAAATTACTGTAAGCAGTAATCGAGATAATCGGCGCACCAAAGCGTGCCTGTTCCATTACCTCCGTTTCCGAACCCAGCTGGCTGGCAGGAAACGCTTTAAGTTCCAGCTCACCATTGCTCGCCTCACTCACCCATTCGGCCCACTGCTTGACGGCTACATCCACCGGCTCGCCGGGCTGGTTGCCGTACGCAACGCGGATCTCAGTGCTGGCGTGAGCAGTCGTAGCAACGCCAAGCGTTGTAACAGTTGCAAGCGTAATAGCGATAGACAGTTTATTCAGGCGCATTAAGCACTCCTCTTCTTCTTGTGTTTAACCGTAGGCGTGGTGTCTGCTTTAAAGCAGTGTTGTTTTATCGTTAATGTTCGATATGTTTTTTCGCTTAAGCGCATCGCTCAGCTTTGGTGTCGGTATCGCGTAATTTTTCGCCATAACTACCACTGGCTGTATGCGGCGGCTCAGCTTGTCATTGTGATACTGGGCAATATCTTTTAGACGATGATCTAAAAAAGGGTTATCAAAACGTTCCAGCGTGCTCTGCCAGTAGACGTTTAAATCCATATTCGGTAATTCAAGAGCCAAGACAGGCAATACCTCTGTCTCCATCACCTCACTGAGCGCGTTACGCAGTTTTGGCTCTTGCATGGCCTCTCTTACGTAGGTAATGGAATCGGTCAAATCAAGCGTGAGCCACTGATCAACCAGATACGTATGCGCCAGATTAAGGATGTGAAGCTTGCGTAACTCATAAGGCTGTAATGAACTCACGACCTCAATGGCAGGATGCTCAAAAGGCATAATCAGGCATGGGGCTTGCTGAACAGCCCAGAGCGCATAAGGCTCAGCAACGGCGCCAACCGGCTCAAGCGGTGCCGAGACGATCCGATCTACCAGCGTATTGACCCAGCAGCATTCGACATCCAGCCAAGTACTGAAATGAGCATCTTGGTAGTCCTTTCGCGCCAGACTGGAAACAATCTCTTTGAGCACTTGACCGTTGCTGCCGATCAATTCGCAGGGCAGCAGCGTAAGACCTGGCCGCTGAGCCTTGAAACGTGCATAAAGCAGCTTAGTCAACTTGCCTGGAAAGCTTGCGGGAACAGCGGAAAGACTAGTATCCCCGGCCACGTCGTAACCGCTATCACCCGTATTGGAAATCACCCAGCGAGCCGTCTGAATAAAGTGACGTTCTAATGCCTCCCAGTCGTCTTGTGCCACAAGGCAGCCAGCGACACTGCTAACGGAAAGGTGCTCCTCAATGGGTACACCATTACGCAAACCCTTAATATGCAGCGGATAGCTATCCTGATGAGCTAGCGCATTTGCCTTGGCTTTGCCTTCAGGGCGCGCGGACGTCTGCACCACAAGCACTGCTTCACGGCTTTCTTCCTCCGCGATAGCGGAGCTTGCAAAGGCAGCGACGTGGCCGAGTAAAAACCGACTAGTACCGAACTGAACAATGCTCGCCTGGGAGAGAGGCTGCCTCACAATGACACCCCCCTCTTCCAGGGAATAAAGTCCAACTGTGCAAGACGTGCAGCCTTCGATATATAACGTCCAGACGCGGTTTCAATACAGAGCGTTAGCAATTCATCGGCCAATTGGGCAATGCTCGCTTCACCGCGGATAACCGGCCCAGCATCGAAGTCGATCACATCGCTCATGCGGCTTGCGAGTTCGCTATTGCTTGAAATCTTAATCACAGGCGCCACAGGGTTGCCGGTTGGCGTCCCTAGACCTGTGGTAAATAGCACCAGGTTAGCGCCTGACCCCACCAGGCCGGTAGTCGACTCTACGTCGTTACCCGGCGTACATAGCAGGTTAAGCCCCTTACGCGTCATCGGCTCGGTGTAATCGAGCACATCAACCACGGGACTGTCTCCTCCTTTTTTGGCAGCGCCCGCTGACTTCATGGCATCGGTAATCAGGCCATCACGCACATTGCCAGGTGAGGGGTTCATGGAGAAGTCAGCGCCCACCGCGTGGGCATGACGCTGATAAGCAGCCATTAATGCGGTAAAGCGTTCAGCCACCTGCGGGTTACGACAGCGCGCCAACAGCTCGTGCTCCACACCACACAGCTCGGGGAACTCACTTAGAATACCGCTACCGCCCAGTGCCACCAGGCGATCCACAGCGGCACCTACCACGGGGTTTGCGGAAAGCCCGGAAAAGCCGTCTGAGCCGCCACATTCAACGCCCAGGGTAAGTTCAGAAAGCGGCGCTGGCTGCCGAGTCACTTGATTGGCCTGCTTGAGACCATCAAAAATCGCTGTCAATGCGTCGCGAATCAGCACCTCTTCGCTTTCAGACCGCTGCTGTTCGAAATAGCTGACTGGCTTGTGGCCGCTTGGGTCACGGTTTGCAATGGCTTCTTGCAACATAGTGATCTGTGCTTTCTGGCAGCCCAGGCTAAGCACCGTTGCGCCAGCAACATTGGGATGACAGATGTAGCCTGCGAGCAGTTCACATAGCGCGTCAGCATCGCCGTCTGTGCCACCGCAGCCTTGCTGATGAACCAGAAAGCGCACGCCATCAACATTAGGAAACAGACGCTCCCCCGCAGGAGCCGCTGACTCGGCAATGTCTTGCCCATGTAACAGCTGTCTGGCCATGCGCTTATAATCATAAAAGGGGTCATCGCCCAAGGCATCGGCGACACACTGGCGCAATACTTCGATATTGCGGTTTTCACAAAAAACCAAAGGCACCACTAGCCAAACGTTGGCCGTTCCTACCTTGCCATCCGGGCGATGGTAGCCAGCAAATGTCGTCTTCTCGAACGCAGTTACCTCAGGTGGCTGCCAAGCTTTTTGCCTAGTCTCCGTGGATAGTTCGTCCGTTGCATGCACCACGTTTTCGGTCGTAATAGCGCCACCCGCCGCAATAGGCTGTGTTGCTTTACCCACCCTTACGCCGTACATGGTGACAACATCGCCAACCGCCATATCGCTTAGCGCAAACTTATGCTTGTGGCGAACGAAGCCAGGCAGCGTGATGTTAACGCCTTGATCCTCGATCACTGCGCCTGCTGGCAAGTCGGTCAAAGCAACTCGAACATTATCCAGTGCGTGAACACGCAGCGTGAGATGGGGCGTTTGAGTTGTAATCAGATCACTCACGGATGCGCTTCCTCAGTATCGATGGAAATCATCGCCTTGATGACCTGATTGGCGGGGTCACACCACTGAGGCATTTTTAAAGGAACATCGGCAAGCGCCGCCCGGTGAGTAATCATCGCATCGGCGTTGATAGCACCACTCTCCATTAGTGACACCACGCAATCAAAGTCTTCACGCGTGGCATTGCGGCTACCCATCAGCGTCAGTTCTTTTTTATGGAAGTCAGGATCGTTAAAGGTAATATCAGCTTTCACTACGCTAACCAACACATAGCGCCCACCATGGCCTGCAAGATCAAACCCCGCCTGCATGGCGCGGGGATTACCGGTGGCATCGAACACCACATCCGCTAACGCTCCATCATTTAGTGTGCTGATCAGGGCCGCCACCTCAACATCTTGTGGGTTCGCGACAGCATCGGCCCTCAGCACATCACGGCAAAACGCTAATCGCGAGGCATTGGTGTCCACCATCAATGTGCGTGCGCCTCGGCTTTTCGCTACCTGAAGAACACCCATGCCAATCGGGCCTGCCCCGACAATCACCGCAAGCTCACCCGCTTGCAGCGCGCTACGTCTTACCGCATGGGCGCCAATCGCCATGCACTCTACCAACGCAAGCTGATCGATAGAGAGGGTTTCGGAAACCACCAGGTGCGTAGTGGGAACAGCCAAGTACTCCGCCATTCCACCATCTTTATGCACCCCAATGACCTGCATACTCTGGCAGCAGTTTGTCTTGCCCTGCTGGCAGGCACGGCACTCGCCGCAATGTAAATAAGGAATAACGTAGACCTGCTTGCCCAGCAGATGCTGAGCTGGGCTATCCGCCACCTCAACGACCTCTCCTGCGAGTTCATGACCAAGCACGCGTGGATATTCAAAATAGGGCTGATTGCCTCCATAGGCATGGATATCCGTGCCGCAGATGCCAATGCGCCGAATGCGTACCAGGGCATGCCCTGCCGGGCACTCAGGCTTAGCGTAGTGACGCAGTTCAAGGTGATGCGGCTTTGAACAAACAAGCGCTTGCATTAATGTGCTCCTTTCCGCCAAGCACAGGCCACTATCGAACCAGCCTGACAGGTGCTTTGGTCTATTGGTCAGTCCTTTGGAGGTGTAAAAATCCCTTCAAGGCCTGCCGCTCTCGGTAAATGAGGTATTAGCGGCGAATAGAGCCGCCAATACCTATTTTCTTACGGTTTATATTTCTACTATCTATATTTCTATTATCTATATTTCTTCTATCTAAATTTTCTATGCCTGAACTACGCGCTGGGTCTGCTCGCCCAAGCCATCAATGCCTAAACGCATGCGCTGGCCGTCCCGTAGATATACTTGGGGCTGCTGGCCCATGCCGACACCGGGAGGTGTGCCGGTTGAAATGACGTCGCCCGGCTGCAGGCTCATAAAGCGGCTTAGGTAACTGATTAAAAAAGGCACTTGGTACACCATGGTCTGGGTGCTGCCATCCTGATAACGCTTGCCATCCACTTCAAGCCACATGCCCAATTGGTGCGGGTCCGCCACTTCGTCACGGGTTACCAGCCAAGGGCCTAACGGGCCAAACGTATCGCAGCCTTTGCCTTTATCCCAAGTGCCGCTGCGCTCAAGCTGGAACGCGCGCTCAGAGACATCATTCACAACACAGTAGCCCGCCACATGAGACATGGCGTCGGCCTCGTCGATGTAACGACCGCCCTTGCCGATGATGACACCAAGTTCTACTTCCCAGTCGGTCTTTTCCGAGCCGCGGGGAATTTCCACATCATCGTTAGGCCCGCAGATAGCGCTGGTCCATTTATTGAAAATGACCGGCTCAGGCGGCACTTCAGCACCGGTTTCAGCGGCGTGATCCGAGTAGTTGAGGCCAATGCAGATAAACTTGCCTACGCGAGCCACACAGGGGCCCAAGCGAACATCATCAGCTACTTCCGGCAACGTTGTTAAATCCATATCGCGTAGCTGCTGCAACTGGCTGTCGCTCAATACGTCGCCCGCGATATCATCAACGATAGAGGAGAGATCGCGTACCTTTCCCTGGCTATCCACAATGCCTGGCTTTTCCTGACCCGGCTGTCCAAAACGTAATAGTTTCATATTGTTATACCTCCTAAAGTAATCAGTTAGCCCAGCCGCCATCAATCAACTGTGCGGTACCCGTAATGAACTGTGATTCATCGCTGGCCAGAAAGGCGGCCAATGCCGCCACTTCCTCTACCCGCCCTAGCCTGCCCATCGGTTGACGCGCAATAAAAGATGCCAGCACGTCAGCTTCGCTGCGCCCTTCTCGACCAGCCTGCTCTGCAATACGCTGTTTCAACGAGGGAGACTCGACGGTACCTGGGCAAATGGCATTGCAGCGAACACCCTGGGTCATAAAGTCGGCGGCTACCGACTTGGTAAGACCGATAACCGCCGCTTTGGAGGCCCCGTAAGCACAGCGGTTGGCAACGCCTTTAACGCTTGATGCCAGAGACGCCATATTGATAATGCTGCCCCCGCCGTTTGATAACATGCCGGGTAAAAAAGCCTGGAGCGTATAAAACATGGAAGTGACGTTCAGATCCATTGACCGCTGCCAGGTCGCCTCGTCGCACTCAAGTACCGTGCCACCCGGCACCATCCCCGCACAGTTAAACAGTATGTCCAAGTCTGGCAGCGTAGCGGCCAATTCGTTGATTGCCTGACTATCCGTTACATCCAGGCAATAGGCTTCAACGCCCGGCATATCTTGCAAGGTAGAAATATCAATATCGGTGGCGAATACACGTGCGCCTTCGGCAACAAATCGCTCGACGCTTGCACGCCCAATGCCGTTCGCGGCGGCGGTGATTAATGCAGTTTTATTTTTAAGTCTCATGCGATGTCACTTCCCTAATAGCGATGGCACGCCTCTGGAAATCGTGGGAACATACTTAGGGTCAGGTCGTCCAGATATACAATGGCCTGACCAATGAATCGAGTATGAGCGAGAGATATTGATCCTGGCAATCCTCAAAAAGGCCAATCATGGACTTTTTGGGATGAACTTTAGTCGCAATGAATATTGATCGAGAATATTAAAGATACGGATAGGAACGACCAAGAATGCCCATTCAAGCCATCCGCTCACAACGACTTTATCGCCAGATCGCTGACCAGTTGCAGCAGTTGATCAATAATGGAGAGTTCCCCCCTGGAACCCTTCTTCCACCCGAGCGCGAGCTTGCACAATCCCTTGGCGTCAGCCGGGCGTCAGTAAGAGAAGCCTTGATTGCTTTGGAAGTGGTTGGTCAGGTTGCCGTGCGCGTCGGGCACGGTGTCGTTGTACTTGAGTCCCAATCAGTGCCTTTGGAGCCGGTGATGCGTGCAGCGGCACGTACAGAGCCGTGGGCACTGGATCCAGAATTCGAGAGTGAAATCGAGCTTAACCTAGACGAAGAAATCCCTCCGTTTTCTCTTCTTCAGACACGCCGTTATCTAGAGCCGGAAATTGCGGCGTTAGCGGCTATGAATGCGACCGATGACGAGATAAAGTCAATCCGACTAGCCCTTGAGCGCAATTTCTTTGATAACGCCAACGGTAGACGTAACTGTGCGGGAGACCGGTTACTGCATATCCGTATAGCAGAAGCATCAAACAATGCCGCTTACGCGCTTATCATCAAGCATCTGCTTGGTCACCAGTATGGCGCTATGTTCCGTCGTCTTCAGGATCTATACATGGAAACGGATATGCCAAAGCGCTCCCAGGGCGATCACGAGCAAATCGTTAACGCGATTGAAAATCGTGATCCGGCCGCTGCTCGCCATGCAATGGAAGCCCATTTAGACCATGTTCTAAATGTTTTCTTTGCCGAGTAATGCTCGATTAAAAATAAGCATTAACGGCCTGATTTACTTGCCCCATAAACCCGGAAACGCCGGTTATCGGCAAGTGCTCCAAAGCTTCCAAAGGCGTCCGTCAGAACATCTGGATAAGGCAAAAACACATTCGCCACAATGACCAACCGCCCACGGTTGGCAAGATGCTCCGGTGCCTGGCGAATCAGGCGTTGACTAGGCCCGTAGCTAACATCTCGCTCCTGGTGAAACGGCGGGTTGCTGATAATAAAATCAAAGGTCTGGCTTTCCAGCGCGCTATACACATCGCTTTGCAAAACGTGCCCATCGACCTGATTGGCCTCCAGCGTGCGGCGCGTCGCCTCAACGGCAAAGGCGCTGACATCCACCGCGGTTACCGCGTGGCCCCGCTTGGCAAGCCAGGCGCTGATAATGCCATCGCCACAGCCCATATCAAGAACACGCTGAGGCGTTTTGGGCAGCTCTTTTTCCAGGCATTCCAATAGCAGCAGCGTGCCTTCATCTACCTTGCCATGCCCAAAGACGCCAGGGTGGCTGACAAGCGTTAAGCCCAATGCCTCAAAGCGCTGCCAGGCGTCTTGCAGAGTGTTCTCAAGTGCGACGGTGCGTGTGGCAAACAGCGAACAGCGCCGCGCATTATCGCGCTTGTCACAGATCATCCCCCGCTCTGCGAGTACTTTCGGCACGCGTTTCACGCCGCCACTATGCTCGCCGACAATCTCAATAGCCGTACCCGCCGGCAAAACGCTGCATAGCCACTCAAGCCACCAAATGCCTAGTTGATGCGCCTTGGGCCAGAACAAGACTATCTCGCCGTGGGTAACGGCATTTTCAGGCAGCGCGAAAGGGCTATAGGCCTGTTTGCCTACCGCTTGCCACTCGCTTAGCACACCAAGATCACCGCTGATAACGCCTGAGGATTGCGCGATTAACCAGGCATCAGCCGGTGGCGCTACGACCATCAGTGCCGTGTAGTCATCCTGCTGGCGTTCCAGCAGTTGGCAGGCAGGAGTTTGAGCACTCATTGGGAAGTCTCCGGCTTGATCAACGTATAAAGTAAATAACGACCCAGCCGCCAGTGCGGGTCTTGTTGGCAGTGCTTTTTTTCAAGCGCCAGCAGCGTTTCACGCTCTTTGTCGCTGGCGGGTGGCTGGCGCAGGTAATCCTGAAACACGCGGATGCCCGCGACGCTTGCCACTTCAAGACTGTTTTCCGCTCCCCACTCAACTACCTCAGCGTGGGTTACCGGCGAAATAGGCGTTAAGCGCTGTCGCTTGCCCTTGCCTTCCAGGCGATCACTTAACGCCTTTTCCAGATTGCCCTTCACTGCATTGGAGAAGCGCAGCGCATCGCGATTGAATACCATCAGGCTTAACTGGCCACCGAGCGCAAGCAGGCTGGCCAAGTGAGCTATCGCTGAGCGCGGGTCGCCCAGCCATTCAAGCACCGCGTGGCAGGTAATCAAAGGCCAGGGCCCCGGCGCTTGCTGGCCTAAATCCTGTAGCGGGGCGTGCACGTAGGCCATCGCCTCGCAAGGCAACCGCTTAGCTTCACTGTGCCAGTGCCTGGCATAGGTGAGCATATCCAGAGAAGGCTCCGCCATGGTGACCGGGTGCTGGCGTTCGGCAAACCAGGCAGCCTGCTGGCCTAACCCGCCGCCGATATCCAGCACCGGCTGCTGGGTTAGCTCAAGCATTTGCGGCAATAGATAATCCAGCATCGCCAAGCGCAGCTCGCCGCGGGGCGCCTGATAGAGCGAGCGTGAAAATTTGTCGACCAGACCGTCGAAGTAGCGGTCCCCTGCGTCGGTTAATTCATAGGTTGGATGCATGCATAAGGCCAGGCGGCGTATTGAAGCCGCGTAGTTTAACCTGACTAAGAGCGGAACGCTTGCCGTGGTAATTGGTGCTGCCAGACATCTTGCAGCTCTAAGGCAGCGGCTAGCTGTAAGAGCTGTTTATCTTCACCAAACCGCCCGACTATTTGCACGCCCACCGGCAGCCCGTTGGCGGCAGTATGCAAAGGCACGGACATGGCGGGCTGGCCCGTCAAATTGGCTAATTGCGTGAACGGTGTGCGGCCAAGTGCATCCACTGCCAATCGTTTTAATAAGCCTGCCTTTAACGCCAGCGACGATGCCCCTGGAACCGCCAACACAGACATTAAGCGTTCACGTGCCGCTGATGGATAAAGTTCGCCAATTTTAGGCGCGGCATCGGCGGTTACCGGCATCACCAGCGCGTCAAAGCGTTGATGAAAATGGCTCATCTGTTCAGCGGCCACGTGCCAATAGCGTTTGGCCAGCTCGTAATCCTGCGCCAAAAGTTTGCCGCCCAACCGGCCGATAGCGCGTGTGGCAGGCTCGATCGCCAAGCGTCGAACCGGCACGCCAGTCTGTTGGCTAATCCAGCGAAGGTCCGCCGCTAAATGGCCAAGGTAAAGCGTCAGGTAGCTATCCGCCAAAGCTTCTCCATCTACAGGCGGGTCGCACCACTCCACCTCATGGCCCATGTCCGTTAACGCGGCGGCCGCTTTATCAACCGCTGCGTTGATCTCCGGATTCAACTGCGTGCCCAAACCACGGCTTAAGGGATCACCAAGCGACACGGCAATACGTAACCGTTTAGGCGGAGCAGCCAGCGCCGCCACATAACCCGTTTCACGGGGCACCGGGTAAGGACCAGAAGGCGCCAAGCCGTTCACCTGCTCCAATAGTGCCGCGCTATCGCGCACGCTGCGGGTCACTGCATGCTCAATAACCGCGCCTTGCCATACTTCACTATGGCCAGGAGCAAGGGGCACCCGGCCACGAGTAGGCTTAAACCCAAATAGCCCGCAATAGCTAGCAGGGATACGGATCGAACCACCGCCGTCTCCGGCTAACGCCAGAGGTACTATTCCGCTAGCCACGGCGACAGCGGCACCACCGCTTGAACCGCCGGGCGAATACCCTGCTCGCCAGGGGTTAACCGGGTGCGGAAAGGCCTTAGGTTCGGTTATTCCCATCAACCCCAATTCAGGTGTCGCCGTTTGCCCAACGATTACCAGGCCTGCGGCTCTTGAGCGCTGGATAAGCAAAGCGTCCTCTTTGGGACACCACTGCGATAGCGCGGCACTGCCGAAAGCCAATGGCTCTCCGGCCAGCCCCATCAACAGGTCTTTACTCAAGGTGGGCACGCCGCTAAAGAGCGCGTCATCGGAGACGTCCCTGCTTTCCTTCAGGGCTTTCTCAAAACGCGTTCTGACGACTGCATGCAGAATAGGATTCAGCGTTTCAATGGCGGTAAAGGCAGCCTCTAAAACGTTTTCCCGACTCACCTCACGACGGCGGATCAGCTCGGCCAAGCCAGTGGCATCGTACTGCTGGTACTCATGTAGCTGCATTGCGTGCGCCTATTATGCTTTTCCCCAGCCTAGCAGAGGGCTTTAATTAATTTTTCTTAACGCTCTCATTTTTTCTGCTCTTTCTCACTGAGCCTTAAGGCGTATTGCCTTTAAATTCAAAACTCACTATGTTGGAAAACAGATTGGGAACGTTCCCATTTTGATTGTTAAACAGATTACTCAACGGATTTCCCCATGCCCGTTACCTCATCTCGCACCACGCTTATTGAAGTAGCCAAATTGGCGGGCACTTCTAAAACCAGCGTATCGCGTTTTTTTGGCCCAGAGCGCGAGCGGCTAACGCCCAAGCTTCAAACGCGCATTGCCGAAGCCGCTAATACCTTGGGTTATCAGCCCAACTTAATGGCACGGGGCCTTAAAGGCGGTGGTTCACGCTTATTGGGAATGCTGGTAGCCGACATCCGTAACCCTTTTTCAGTGGCCGTTGTTCACGGCGTGGAACAGGCTGCCCGCGCAAGCGGCTATTCGTTGATCGTCTGCAATACTGATAACGACCCCGAGCTGGAACAGCAGCATTTACGCCTGCTGTCGGCCTATCAGGTAGAGGGCTTGATTATTAATGCTTCCGGGCAGCCTGAAGCACAGCTACAGGCAATAATGCGCAGCGGGGTGCCACTGGTACTGCTTGACCGAGATATTCACCAGCTAGACGCCGCGGTGATTGGGCTTGATAACGCCTTGGCCATTGATATGGCGCTGGAGCATTTGGTGGAGCAGGGGTATCGATCGATTCTCTACGCCAGTGAGTCACCTGATTACGCCAGCGCCCGCCAAGAGCGGCTGCAGCGCTTTACTCAACAGACAGCAACTTTAGGTATAAACGGCCAGACGTTGATACTGAACAATGCCGTGGATCACACACAAACGTTAAACGCATTTGCCAGGCGTTCTGCTTCAGCCCCGGGAGCCGTGCTGTGTGCTAACGGCAGCGTTACTCTCGCCATGACGCGCAGTTTTCAAAAGCTGGGTATCGCCATAGGCCCGACCGGTTTAATGGGCATTGATGAGCTGGCGTGGTGTGAGCTGATAACCCCCGGCATCACTACACTGGCCCAGCCTACTAATGATATCGGCCAGGCGGCGGTCAGCTGTTTGCTCAACCAGCTTAATGGCCTAGCGCAGACATCGCCCACACGCCACCGCCACGCTCCGCGCTTGCAGGTCCGCGGCAGCACAACTCCTAAGCACGACCCAAAATACGTTTAAACAAGAGAATAACGCTATGCCACATGCACCAACCTCCTCCCCACAGATACTCACCTTTGGCGAAGCCATGGCCATGTTAGTGGCCGATTTACCAGGCGACTTGGCTGACGTAGATCGCTTTCATCGCCGCTTGGCAGGCGCTGACAATAACGTCGCCATTGGCCTCTCACGCCTGGGTTTTCACGTTGGCTGGTTGAGCCGGGTAGGCAGCGACAGCCAGGGCCGCTTTATTCAGCAGGCCTTAAAAGCCGAAGGTATCGATGACCGATATATTCACCTTGATGCGCGCCACCCCACCGGACTGATGTTCAAAGAGCGTGCCGAGGGCGGTGCCGACCCACGGGTTGAGTATTTCAGGCGCGGCAGTGCCGCCAGCCACTTGAGCGTGGAAGACGCCGCTGCCATCGACTTTCAGTCGCTCACTCATCTGCATGCCACCGGCATTACCCCCGCGCTTTCTGAAAGTGCCCTGGAACTAACCCGCCACGTGATGCAGAAGGCGCGCGAAAGCGGCGCCAGTATTTCCTTCGACCCTAACTTGCGCCCGTCACTTTGGCCCAGCGAAGCCGTCATGCGTGATACCTTGAATGAGCTGGCAAGTCTTGCTGATTGGGTACTGCCGGGGCTTTCTGAAGGGCGGCTTTTGACCGGCTGCGATACACCCGAAGCGATTGCCGATTTTTACCTCGCGCTAGGTGCCAAGGCCGTTATCATCAAGCTGGGGCCAGAAGGCAGCTATTATCGCGGTACTCTGAACGGCACGCTGGAAAGCCTTCTGGCACCCGGCCAGCCGGTCGCTGAAGTTGTTGATACGGTAGGTGCAGGCGATGGCTTTGCGGTGGGCGTGATTAGCGCTTTGCTGGATGGCCGTACGCCGCAACAGGCGCTTGATCGCGGTAATCTGGTAGGTGCTCAGGCCATCCAGGTCGTTGGCGATATGGAAGGCTTGCCAACCCGGGATAAGCTTCGTGAGCTTGAACAGTAGAATCTGTTAATGTTTTATTTAATAAAAATATCAACACAACAGGAGACAAAATGAAAAAGAATATCATGGTAATGGGTCGACTCAGTGACTCTCAGCAGGAAGAGCTAGCACAGCACTTTACGTTACTTGAGCATTCAGGCTCACTGGATCTGACCCAGCCGGGTGTGGCTGAGGTACTTGCCAAAGCGCATGGCATTATCGGCTCCGGGCTACCCGTCACCCCCGAGCTGCTGGACGCCGCGCCCGCGCTTGAAGTTATTTCGACCGTCTCTGTGGGTTACGACAGCATCCCCGTGGATGAGCTAACCAAGCGCGGCATCATGCTGTGCAACACCCCCGATGTACTTACCGAAACAACGGCTGATATTGGCTTTGCGCTTATCATGGCGGCTGGCCGACGCGTGATCGAGCTTGCGGAAGTGGTCAAACAAGGCAAATGGACGTCCAGTATCGGTCCTGATTTATTCGCCAACGATGTACACGGCAAAACGCTCGGCATGGTCGGATTTGGCCGTATCGGTGCGGCGATTGCTCGACGCGGCGCGCTGGGCTTTGGCATGCCGATTCTCTACTCAAACGCCTCACCGAAGGCTGAGCTTGAAAAAGAGCTGGGCGCAAAACGCTGTGAACTAGACACGCTTTTAGCAGAATCCGATTATGTATGTATTACCGTGCCCCTCACTCAGGAAACGGAAAAGCTGATTGGCAAGCGTGAGTTCTCGTTGATGAAGCCTTCAGCGGTTTTCGTCAATATCGCACGCGGTAAAGTGGTTGATGAGGCCGCTCTGATCGAAGCCTTGGAAAACGACACGATTCGAGCGGCCGGTCTTGACGTGTTCGAGCAGGAACCCCTTCCCACCTCATCACCGCTTCCCCATATGCATAACGTGGTCGCGCTACCGCATATTGCCTCAGCTACCCATGAAACCCGCGAGGCAATGGCCCAACGCGCCGTGGATAATATTCGTTTAGCGCTTCAAGGTGAGCGCCCAATCAATGTCGTTAACGAAACGGTGCTTAATGCATAATCCGCTCGCAGCACCTGCACCGCTTTGCCTGCTGTTTGATTGCGATGGCACGCTCGTTGACAGCGAAATTTTACTCGCCGAGGTGCTTGGGGAAGTCTTGCCTGAGTTCGGCTTGCCGTTTTCAGCCCGGCAATACATGGAAGAATTTCGCGGCATTCGCTTTTACACCATCGTACAGATGCTTGAAGAGCGTTTTGGCGTGTTGGTAGAAGATCAATTTCCAACACTGGAGGCTCAAATGCGCGCCCGCATGGAGGCGCGCATGCGCGCAGAGCTTGAGCCGATAGTGGGCATTCCTGAGGCACTGGCAGCCTTAAGCGCCTACCCCAAGGCAGTGGTATCCAACGGGCCAGAGCACAAGATTCGCTGCGCGCTGGAAAGCACGCGCTTAACGTCCCACTTTGGAGAGCAAATCTTTAGCGCTTATACGCTGAACGTGTGGAAGCCCGACCCTGCACTTTACCTTCAGGCAGCCTCAGCAATGGGCTACGCCCCCGAGCAATGTATCGTGATCGACGATGCGGCGGTGGGCATAGAAGCAGGCTTGGCGGCGGGCATGCACGTTATCCATATCAACCACTTCCCCGAAGAGGAAACCACGCCTGAAGGCGCGATTGGTATACAGCATGCTCATGAGCTACCTGACGTGATTTCCCGCCTTGATACACCAGTCACTAGTTAGCACAACACGTAAGGCGCTGATACAGCCTCCTTGTTGGTATACACAGCAGTTGAAGGGAGCGAGACGATGAAACTATTTTCGCTGCACGGCCAGGTCGCCATGGTGACCGGCTGCAATAAAGGCCTGGGGCAAGGTATTGCCCTGGCGCTGGCTCAAGCAGGCGCGGATATTGTCGGTGTTAGCCGACGCCCTGCCGATGATACAAAGCACCAGGTCGAAGCGCTGGGGCAGCGCTTTTACGCGGTTGAGGCGGAGCTTGGCCAGCATGCGCCAAGCGAGATTGTAAGCCAGGCCATCACACAAGCAGGCAAGCTGGATATCCTGGTCAACAATGCTGGCATTATCCGCCGGGCACCGGCCATTGAGTTTTCTGAAGAAGACTGGGACGCAGTGCTAGACGTTAACTTAAAGGCCGCGTTCTTTCTGGCTCAACACGTTGCCAAGCATCTTATTGAGCGCAAAGCGCCCGGCAAAATTGTCAATATCGCCTCACTGCTCTCTTTCCAAGGCGGCATTCGCGTCCCCTCTTACACCGCCAGCAAAAGCGGGCTTCTAGGCCTCACTCGTCTGCTGGCCAACGAGTGGGCCGCCCACGATATCAACGTAAATGCAATCGCCCCTGGATACATGGCAACCGATAACACCCAAGCGCTGCGCGACGACCCCCAACGGCATGACGAAATACTCGGCCGTATTCCGGCTGGCCGCTGGGGAACGCCTGACGACTTGGCGGGCGCAGTCATCTTTTTGTGCTCTGACGCAGCCCGCTACGTTCATGGCCACACGCTAGCCGTGGATGGCGGTTGGCTTGCGCGCTAGAAGCAGGTAGTCAAATGCTCTTTAACGTTTAAGTCATTATCGACTAACAGCACCTGGCGCCATTTATCGAACGTTAAACAGGGGTGAGAGGCGCCAAACGCAACGATATCACCCACCTCTACATCCTGAGCCTCTTTGGGAAGCCTCACGAACGTGTGCTGATCCATGATATTCGTCACTTCCCAACCAGCCACCGACAACAGTTGCTCAGGGGTACCGGCTTCCCTGTAGCGACGCAGGGCAATGGGTAACTGATCATGGCCGATATCGCGCTTGCCTAATGCGATGATGGCAAGCCCCGGCTCAGGAAGCGACTGTACCTGTGCAAAAACTTCCAGGGCAGGCTCAAGGCCTTCCGGCAAATCAGGCCGACGGGCAAGCACGGCGGATTGCGCCTCACGATACAGCCCATGGTCGTGAACTACGTAACATCCTGGGCGTAATACGGCTGTAAATTGATCTTGAAGCGGCGCTCCTTCAAAAGCTTCTGCAATCACGTCATACCAGGCAGAACCCGATGCCGTGACGATGGGCTCAGGTTCTGAAAAGCGCTTTGCTGCCTCAAGCTCTACCGCCACATCCACTAGGTATTTAGCGTAAGCACGAATACCGGCTTCTGGATCAGCGCCGTGCACGACGCCTTCATAGCCTTCCAACCCCGCCAATGACAGCGCGGGTTCTTCAGCAATAGTCTCGGCCAGAGAGAGTATCTGTTGCTGGGTACGGCAGCCGCACCTTCCACCTGGAACACCTACCTCAATCAAAACCGGTAAGATCAGGCCTCGCTGGGCAAAAAAGCGCCCAAGCTGGCGTACGTTTTCCTGGCTGTCCACAACACAGTAAAACGTTGCCCCTTGTTCTATCAGGCTAGCGACAATGGCCATATTCGCCTGCCCCACCAACTGGTTAGCCATCAATAGCCGGGTAATCCCATGAGCAAAAGCTGCGCGGCACTGTGGTGCCGTCGCCAAGGTAATCCCCCATGCCCCCGCCTGAATCTGACGATGAAAAAGCGCTGGCGTCATAGTGGTTTTACCATGAGGCGCCAAGCGGGCGCCGTGGGCTTCGGCAAAACGCTGCATCCACGCCACGTTATGCAGAAGCGGGCCTTCATGCACCACGGCGGCAGGCAGACTGACGCCCCCCAACAGGTTAGGGCCTAACTCCACACTGCCTTTATCTACTGCTGACGCCATTGATTGCATGTACCCATCTCCTGGAGTTTTAAGCGCATTTAATCATATCAGAACAGGTGCCCGAGCCAACTCTTGCGAACACTGGAGCACCCTCTACACTTCGCTAATTGCTAGCCATTAGTGCGCAAATAGCCCCGCTGATTTAACTCATCAGCGGGGCTATTCTATTGTGAAGAGAAATACATGGAAGAGTAATGGGTTATCTAGCAGTTAACTGCCCCACCGCCTGCTCTACACCGAGTAATTCGGTCAGGCCTCGCATACACCCATAAAACGGGTAATTAAATCACTTCCCTCCCGGACGTTCCGTATTGAGCAATCTCAACTTCGCGCAAAGGAGCCGAACGCGAAGTCGACTGGAACTGGACTATCGATAATATGGATGGGGCCTTCGAGTTGGCCGTCATCCGACTTGATACGAAACACCACGATGGTGTCCGAGTTCTGATTGCCTACGTAAAGGAAAGTGCCCGAAGGCTCGATGTTCATACCTCGCGGGATCTGCCCTTTGCTCTGAACCCACCCTGCTGAGGTCAACTGCCCTGATTCGGGATCAACCTTGAACATGGCGATGCTATCCATCCCGCGATTGGTAGCGTAGACCCAACGCCCGCTCGGGTGAATCTTAATTCCCGCCGTCGTATTCGTTCCCGTCGGTACTTCACCTGGATTATTAGGATTGAATGAAGGGCGGGTGAAAGTGGTATCTTGCGGTAAAGTCGATATCGATTGGAGCCATATAAATGCTCCCCGGCGTGGCTCGAAATCGAATACATCAATGGTGGAAGAAAGCTCGTTGATTACATAGGCTCGATTATCGTCAGGATGAAATACCAAGTGGCGGCAGCCACTGCCGGATGGCACGTGGGCCTGGGGCACAGGTCCCGGCATTAGTTTGCCAGTAGCTAGTTCGAGTTCCCAAGCAAGAATCGAATCTCCGCCCAAATCTATGCCGAAAACATGCTGAGCACCGGGGTTGGACAGCATCATATGGGCGTGTGGGCCTTCCTGTCGAACAGGGTCGGGCCCACTTCCATTGCCTGACGCCTGAAACTGGTCGCTCATGGGTTCAATTTCACCCTCATCACCGAGCGGGAATACAGAAAAAGTACCCGTGCCGTAATTGGCCGCAAATAGATAACGTCCGGAGGGGTGAACGGCACAGTAGCAAGGCCAAGTGCCTTGAGTCGAGCGTGTATTGATCAGCGTTAGTCGCCCACTCCGCTCATCAATTTCATAAGCACTGATACGTCCTAACGGCGCTCCTTTGTCGTCCTCGCCAAGCTCATTGACACAGTAGATGTATCGTTTTGACGGCGCCATTGCCAAGTAAGACGGATTGTCGGCCTTTACCGTCTGGACGGGACTCAGATTGCCGGTTTCAAGATTCATCTTGTAGACATAAATGCCTTCGGCCTGACTTGGAATAACGCCACCGGGCGCCGTATTTGGTGAAGAATAAGTGCCGACGTATAAATACTGCTCATTGGCGGGCGAACCCATCGAGTCCGAGTTCTGTGCGAAGGCGCCATGTGCCGTTGCTACCCAGGCTGCGCTGACACCAATGGCTTGCAAGAACGAGCGCCTAGAGAGTTTGGAGTTGTGCTCTGGAATACCCGAGCTTTGTTTTTGTTGTTGCAGATCTTTTTTTATTTTCATTTTTGATGACTCCATTGAACAGTAATCAGACACTACCTTGGCTAGCCGTACGTTTTATTAGAGAAATCAGTTTCGCCAAGCCATAGCCAACTCTACGGAGATAAGCGACGAATCGCGAACTCCACACCACGCAGTTCGGCAAGCCCACGCATACGGCCATAAAGCGGGTAGCCCGGCGCGGTTTTACGCTGTTGATCGTCAAGAATATGGTGGCCATGGTCGGGGCGTAACGGCAAACGCGCCCCGCCCTGTTTTTCACGGCGACGCTCTTCTTCGACCAGTGCCTGGATAACCCCGACCATATCAACGTTACCTTCCAGGTGCGGTGCTTCGTGGAACGAACGTGGGTCCGCCTCGCGCTTTGTGGCACGCAGGTGGATAAAGTGAATATGCGGGGCGAAGTGGCGAGCCATGGCAATCAGGTCGTTGTCTTCACGAACACCATAAGAGCCGGTGCAAAACGTTAGGCCATTGGCCGGGCTGGGCACATGATCCACCACCCACTGTGCATCCTCATGAGTTGACACCACTCGCGGCAAGCCCAGAAGCGGCCGGGGTGGGTCATCCGGGTGGATCGCCATACGAATGCCGACTTCTTCAGCTACCGGAATAATTGCCTGTAAAAAGTAGCCAAGATTTTCGCGCAGCTTTTCTGCATCAATCTCGGCATACTCCGCCAGCACATCCCGAAACTGTTCCAGCGTATAGTGCTCTTCAGCCCCTGGCAGTCCGGCGATCAGTGTGGTCACCAGCTTGTCACGGGCGGACTGATCAAGCGTCTCCAGGTAGCGTTGCGCCATATGCTTATCCGCTTCGCTATACTCAGCCTCGGCCCCTGGCCGCTTAAGAATATAGAGATCAAACGCCGCAAACGCGGTGTGATCAAAGCGCAGCGCCAGCGCGCCGTCCGGCAGTACATGGACGAGATCCGTGCGCGTCCAGTCGAGCACCGGCATAAAGTTGTAGCATACCGTGTCGATGCCACAGGCCGCCAAATTGCGCAGCGTTTGGCAGTATGTAGCAATCAATCCATCGCGCGCCGCAAGCCCCTGCTTTATCGCTTCATGGACCGGAACACTCTCAACTACCGACCAGCTTAACCCAGCGGCCTCAATCATGGCCTTGCGCGCTTGAATCGCCTCGACCGGCCATACCTTATCGTTGGGTATTTCATGCAGCGCCGTCACAATACCGGTCGCGCCAGCCTGCCGGATTTCTTCAAGACGTATGACATCGTTCGGGCCAAACCAGCGCCAGGTATGTTCCATAGATAACTTCCTATCCTTCGATGCCTAACGCTGCTAAGGCGGCGTTTAACCCGTCTTGCGTCAAGGCGCGATACGCCGCTACTACGTCGTCGACAAACGGCTGATTTGTTGCCAACGCGGGCGGTACCACTTCGTCAATAGCTAAAAAGGCGTTTACCAACGCGACCGGCTGGCCACCGTGAGTCTGATGTAGCTCAGCAAATTGTTTTGCCATGGGATCATCAACGGTATAAAGCTTGCCGCCTAGTTCCTGGCCGTCGGTATAACGAATCCACCCAGCCATTCCCAACGCAGTGCAAGGCGATGCCTGACCCGCTTGAATACGCTCAAGTGCGCCGCTCAGCCAGCGCTGGGGCAGCTTCTGGCTGCCGTCCATGGCGATCTGCTGCAAACGGTGGCGCAAGCTGTCATTGGTAAAGCGTGACAGTAGCGAATCAGCGTAGGCTGCAAGATCAGTGCCTTCGGGCATCTCAAGCGTCGGTGCGGCTTCTTCCAGCATGTAGTGGCGCAGCAGCGCGCGCAGTGCCGGTTGATTGATACCGTCATACACCGTTTCAATACCTTCCAAGGCGCCCAGATAGGCCAGCAGAGAGTGGCTACCGTTCAGCATCCGCAGCTTCATGGTTTCAAACGGGGCAACGTCGGCGACCATTTCTACACCGTCAGCCTCCCAACTTGGCCGCCCGGTGGGGAAATTATCCTCTACCACCCACTGCGAGAATGCCTCGCCCACCACGGCATTAGGATCAGCAACACCCAAGGCAGCCAAGCGCTCAAAGTCAGCGTCGGTCATCGCAGGCACAATGCGATCGACCATGGAGCTTGGAAACGCCACTTCGGCATTAATCCACTCGGCAAGTTCGGCGCTGCGCTGCTGGGCAAGCTTAACCACCGCTTTACGAGTGCGCTGGCCGTTGTGTGGCATGTTATCGCACGAAAGCACAGTAAACGGCGCCACGCCCGCGGCGTGCCGCCGAGCCAGCGCTTCAACCAGTAAGCCAGGAGCGGTCCGCGGCTCGCCGGGTGAGGCGATATCGCCCGCCACCATGGGATCATCCAGGCGCAGCTCGCCGCTGGCCGGGTTCAGAAAGTAGCCTTTTTCCGTCACGGTCAGCGTGACGATACGCGTCGCTGGCGCCGCCAGCCGGTCAAGCAGCGCGTCTCTATCCCGCCCCCAGTTGCCCGACGCATCGCGGCCAGAAAACAGCGTCTCTTCAATCACGCCTATCTCACGCAGCGTCAGCGTCTGGCTATCGGCATACTCCGCCACCTGATAGCGGTAACCCGCCTTGCGCAGGTTATCTACCAGCTCAACACTTGAGCGTAAATTGGCGCTACATACGCCCCACTCGCCATCGCCTGTGCGCTGGCGATAGCGCTCAAGATAAACCGCCTGGTGGGCGCGGTGAAATGCGCCCAGGCCCAGGTGGACGATGCCGATGTGGCCGGTGTGCGGCGCGGCGTCAATGCGTTTAACAGACATGCCTAGTTACTCCCCATCAGCAAGTTGGGCAGCCACAGCGAGATGGCCGGCACATAGGTCACCAGCATCAGCACCGTCAGGTTGCACAGCAGGAAAGGCACGATTGCGCGGGCAACCGTCAGCATAGGCAGCTTGCCAATACCAGCCACCACAAACAGACATACGCCCACAGGCGGTGTAGTCAGACCGATCATCAGGTTGAGCACCGCGATTACGGCAAAGTGCACCGGATCCACGCCGACACCTGTGGCCACCCCCACCAGCGCGGGGAAGAGAATGATCAGCGCGGCGATGGTTTCCATAAAGGCGCCAACGAACAGCAGGATAAGGTTGAGAATCAGCAGCACGATCAGCGGGTTTTCGCTGATGGAGAGAATCAGCGTGGCGATCATCTGGGGTATCTGCTCGCTGGTCAGGATCCAGCCGAACAGGTTGGCCAGGCCCACCATCAGCAAAAGCGCTGACGAGGTCAGAACGGTGTCCACCAGAATGCCCGGAAGCTTGCGCCAGGTAAGCCCCTTGTAGACATACATGCCTACCACCAAGGCGTAAAGACTGGCCACAATCGAAGCTTCGGTGGGCGTAAAGAAGCCGCCGATGATGCCGTAAAGAATGATCACGGTCATCAACAGTGCCCAGAAGGCTGTTTTCGCTTCACGCAGAAGCTGCAGGACCGGCACCCGTTTCTCTTTTGGATAGCCCCGGCGCACGGCGAGAATGTACACCGTGATCATCATGGCCAAGCCCATCAAAAGGCCGGGGACCGCGCCTGCCAGAAACATCCGTCCAACCGAAATACCGCTTAACGAGCCTGCAATAATCATCGGCACGCTGGGCGGAATAATCGGCCCAACGGTAGATGAGGCGGCGGTAACGGCAGCGGCAAACGGCTTGTCGTAACCCGAGCGCGCCATACCGGGGATCATCACCGAGCCGATGCTCGCCGAGTCCGCCACGGCGGTGCCGGAAATACCGCCAAAAATCATTGAGCCGCCCACGTTGGCAAGGCCCAGGCCGCCGCGAATATGTCCAAGCAAGGCATTGGAGAAGCGCACGATGTGCTCGGTAATATTGCCCACGTTCATCAAGTTACCGGCCAGCACGAACCCCGGAATACACAGCAGAACGAAGGTGTCGATGCCCGCGTACATGCGCTGGGGCACGATGGTCAGCGAAATGCCTTCCATCAGTAGATACGACATTGAAGCGATACCGAGCGCAAAGGCGATAGGCATGCCCACCAACAGTAGTATCAGGAAAACGCTGAATAAAATAATGACTTCCATGCTTACGACTCCTGTTCACGGGAGGCAGAGGAGCGACACATTGCGATGATTCCCTCAAGACATCCCAGTACGCTATAAACCAGGAGCAGCGCAAAGGTGACTACTGTTGAGAAAAAGATGTACAGCATGGGCACCCGCAGTGTGGGGGATGTCTGCCAAGTGCCGTTCTGGGCGTACTGCCAGGCATAAGGCAGCACCAGAAAAGCAAACACGCCGATCATCAGACAGATCAGCGCTTGAAACGCCGCTTTCATGCGCGGGCCAAGCATATGATGGAAAAGCTCGACGCTGATATTACGGTGTTGGCGCATGACTACCCCAACCGACAGCGCCACCATATAGATAAACAGATAGCGCGAGAGCTCTTCGGTCCAGGCGATGGAAAACGGCAGGAATAACCGTGAACTCACCTGCAGCAGCACCGTAGCGGCAATCGCGACCAGCGCCAGTACTGAAAGAGTAAGAAAACAGGCATCCACCCAGCCTATCAGGCGCCCGATGGGGCCTTGCAGCTTGGGCACCGCCGACATCGAATCCAGACTCTCCAACGCTTCTTGTTCAAGCGCTTTTTGATCCGAGCTCATAAACGTATCCTCATGGGACAGACTGCTCTTGCAGACAGAACTTGCAAACTGAGAATGGGCTGGCACGCGGCCAGCCCATTCTCACTACCAACCGTCTTACAGGTCTTGAATGGCGTCGAAGATTTCACGCTGTTCAGGTGTCAGGGCTTCCAGCACCGCCGGACGGGCCGCTTCAGCGAAGGCATCCACGTCTACTTCGATGAATTCCATGCCACGCTCTTGAAGGGCTTGCTCCAGGCGCTCCTGGTCTTCTACAAACAGCTCGGACTCGTAAGCCTGCATGGTATCAGCCGCGTCGCGCACTACCTGCTGAAGCTCTTCAGGCATTTTTTCAAGCTGATTACGGCCAATCACCACGTAGATCCAGCTGCGCACGTGACCGGTCATGTTCACGTAGTCCTGAACCTCATTGAAGCTGGCGCTTTCGATCAGGCTCAGCGGGTTTTCCTGACCTTCCAGGGTGTTCTGTTGAAGCGCGGTAAACACTTCGCTGAACGCCATTGGGGTAGGACGTGCGCCCATCGCCTGCCAGGTATCTACAAACAGCGGCACGTTAGGCACGCGCAAGCGTAAGCCGTCCAGGTCATCCGGCGTGCGGATAGGACGATTGGATGTAAGCTCGCGAGGGCCACGTTCAAACCAGGCTAGCGGCACCAGGTTGGTACGTTCGATGATCTGCTCTTCAATCTCGGCACCGACCTCGCCGTTAACGACGGCATGCAGATGCTCAGAATCCCGGAAGGCATAAGGCACGGCCATCATGGCCGCCTTGGGCGCCCAGTTTTGCAGGCTCTCGCCGGTAATCGTCATGTCCGCTGTGCCCAACTGAATGCTGTTGATCACATCCATTTCATTACCCAACTGCTCGCTGGGGTAAAGGCGAACTTCAATGCGTCCGTCAGAGTTGGCTTCCACCTCCTCCTTGAACTTCTCGGCGGCCTGGTGCCAGATGTTCTGCTCGTTGGCAAGATGCCCAAAACGCAGCGTGTAGTCGGCGGCCAGCGCCGATTGCGCGCTGAATACCATCGTTGCAAGTACTGCACTGGTTAACAGTTTCTTAATCATTTTATCGCTCCTGCACTTCTGCATTGTTGGTTGTTAGTGCGTGTGGTTAAGATGAGTTGGCGTGTCCTTCAGGGATTGATTTGGATCAACACCTTACGGGCTTCTTCAGGACGGTGATCAAGCATATCGATGGCGCCGGGCATCTCGCTTAGCGGCAGTCGATGGCTAACCAGCGCCAGAGGGTCCAGCTTGCCGCTTGCCATGAGCGCAAGCACCTCCGGAAACTTACGATTGTTGAGCCGCGAGCCAACCAGGGTCAGCTCTTTCTTGATCACTTCAAGCTGTATCAAATCGCTTGGCTGGACGCTGAAACCGAGCAGGCCGATGCGCCCGGCGGGCGATGCCAGGCGCAACATCTGAGGCAATAGCGCCGGCACGCAGGCGGCATCAGCAATCAGCGGCACGCCCTCGCCTTCGGTCAGTGCCAGAATCTCTTTTTCGACATCCTGAGTGCGGCTATTGAGCACGTGGGTCGCCCCCAGCTCCTTGGCCGCGGCCAGGCGCTCGTCGATCACGTCGGTAACGATAATCTCGTCGATGCCCATGGCGCGGGCCATCTGCAGGATAGTCATGCCGATCATACCGGCGCCTAGAATCAGAAGCCGATCACCGCGGTGCGGCTGCATGCGGTCCAGCACGTTCGCGGCGATGGTGTAAGGCTCCACCAGTGCGGCGGCGTCAAGCGCAATATGCTCGGGCACCTGGTGCACGTTGGCTGCCGGCACACAGACGAACTCCTCAAAACCGCCGTTACGGTGCACGCCGATCACTTCCAGAGCGCTACATACGTTGGGTCGATTAATGCGACACGGATAGCAGGTGCCGCAACTGATGACCGGGTCGACACAGACGCGATCGCCGACGCTTACATCCGCTACGCCCTCGCCCAGCGCCTCGATGACGCCAGCAAACTCGTGACCGGTGATGCGTGGAAAGCGTACGAAAGCGTTATCGCCGTGAATGATATGCATGTCGGAACCACAGATTCCGGCAAACGCTACGCGTACCAGTACCTCGCCCGCCGCCGGGGAGGGAATTTCAACCTCGGCAACCTTAAAATCGTGAGGCGCGTTGACCTGAAATGCTTGCATGGATGCGAAACTCCTTACCCGTTCTTTAGGTCACCAATGCCAGAGGGTGCCATCTTCCAACCGATTGACCGGCAGACTGGCGCGCTTGTAGGGGTACTGTTTGGCAAGCTCTTCGTCGATATCCACGCCGTGCCCCGGCGTTTCACCGACGATAAAGTGGCCATCCTCAAAACGATAATCGTGAGGAAACACTTCGTTAGTCGCGCTGGTGTGAGGCATGTATTCCTGAATACCAAAGTTAGGTACCCAGGTATCAAAATGGATAGCCGACCCCAAGCAAACCGGGGAGAGATCCGTTGGCCCGTGGAAACCGGTCCGCACATGATAAAGGCCGGCTAAATCAGCAATGCGGCGCACATGAGTGATACCGCCTGCGTGAGTGAGCGTGGCGCGAATATAGTCGATCCACTGGTTTTCAATCAGCGCTTTGGCGTCATGTATACTATTGAACACTTCACCCACGGCCAGCGGTGTGGTGGTGTGCTGGCGTATAAGCCCAAACGCTTCCTGGTTTTCAGCCGGTACGCAGTCCTCAAGCCAGAACAGGTGATAAGGCTCCACTTCCTTGCCCAGGCGGGCCGCCTCGATGGGCGTCAGACGATGGTGTACATCGTGCAGAATATGCAGATCCTCACCAAAGCGTTCGCGTACCGCGGCAAACAGTTTGGGCACGTGGTTCAAGTACTTGCTGGTACTCCATACGTGCTCGGCGGGTAAATCGGCATCTGCAGGCTCGTAGGGCTCGCCATCTTTCTTGGCCACACCATAAATGCTCGCAATACCCGGAACGCCTGCCTGCACACGCACGGCTTTGTAGCCTTCATCCACATGGCGGGCGACTTCTTCAAGGCACGACTCGATATCGCGGCCCGTCGCGTGGCCATACACCATCACGCGCTCTCGGCTCTTACCGCCCAGCAGTTGATAGAGCGGCATACCCGCGAGTTTCGCTTTAATATCCCAAAGCGCCATGTCGACAGCGGCAATCGCGCTCATGGTAACCGGGCCACGACGCCAGTAAGCACCGCGATATAAGTAATGCCAAATGTCTTCGATGCGCTGAGGGTCGCGGCCAATCAAGGCAGGAATGACATGCTCATCGAGGTAAGCCACCACAGCCATTTCACGGCCATTGAGCGTGGCATCCCCGATACCGTAAGTTCCTTCGTCAGTCACAATCTTTAAGGTGACGAAATTGCGTCCCGGCGAGGTGACAATGGTATAGGCATGTTCGATTTTCATGGGGTTGCCTCCTCAATGAGGGATACCGTTTCCTGAGCATCGAACATCTCGGGAAACCGCTTTACTAAATCGGGTAGCGAAACAAAAATCTCACGCAGATGGCGCCGCATAGCCTGCTCGGCCATTGTTATATCGCGGTCTTCAATAGCGGCCACAATGTGGGCGTGCTGGTCAATCAAACGGGCGATGGGGGTGGTATCAGGAACGCTTAAGTAGCGTACACGGTCCATCTGAGCTCTTACCTCTTCGATGACTTTCCAGGCGGCCTGCTGCCCAACGGCCAGCGACAATGTCTTGTGAAAACGCTCATCCAGCCGGTAGAAGCGAATGGTGTCGTGAGGCTCAATGCAGCGGCGCTGACGCTCAAGCAAGTCATGCAGCTCTGTGAGCACATCCGGCGCAAGCCCCTTGGCCGTTGCCTGGCGCACCACGGCCACCTCCACCGCTTCACGTACAAAGCGTGCTTCCAGCACCGCGCCTTGGGATATCTTGACAACATAGGTGCCACGCTGAGGCCTGACTTCGACAAGTCCCGCCTCCGAAAGACGGATAAAAGCTTCACGTACCGGCTGGCGGCTGACCGAAAAAGCATCCGCTACTTCTTTTTCAGAAAGCGCTTTGCCCGGGGGCAGCACCATCTGAATGATGGACTGGCGCAATACCTGGTAAAGACGCTGACGAACCGACTCGGTCTCCGACGTCTCCTGCCATAGCGCCTGTAGCGTAATATTGATATTGCTCATTTGCAGCAGCCTGAATTAAGGGGGCCTGTCGCCCTAACTGATATGACTAGTATGGTAGTATGGTAGTATGGCAACGCAAACAAAAGCCCTTTAAACCTATACTTTGGTTGCAGGTGAATCACCATGAAACGTCCGCTTTACTCAGGCTCAAATTATAAAAAAGCCCTAAACATTCATGATTTAGAACGTATCGCCAAGAAAAAACTGCCGAACTTTGTATTCGAATATGTTTATGGCGGCAGCGATGATGAACATACGCTGCGTCATAATCGCGCCGTGTTCGATCAATATCTGTTTGAACCTAAAACGATGACTAACGTAGGTGCACGCGATTTAAGCACGACATTGTTTGGCCGCTCTTACCAAATGCCATTGGCGATTGGGCCAACGGGCTTTAACGGCATGCTGACGCGTGATGGGGATTTAAAACTAGCCTATGCCGCCCGTGATGCCGGCATTCCTTTCGTGCTAAGCAGCGTTTCAACTACACGCCTTGAAGACATCGCTGCCATCGAAGGGCTTACCGCCTGGATGCAGATCTATTTTTATCGTGACCGCGACTTTGTTAAATCGATGATACAGCGCTGTGTTGATGCAGGCTTTGAGGCCATCGTTGTAACGACAGACAGCGCAATTTACGGGAATCGCGAATGGGATGTACGCAATTTTAGCCGCCCCATGAAACCCTCCCTGCCCAACCTGCTTCACCTACTCACCAAACCAGGCTGGATGAGCGATGTGCTGATACCCGATGGCCTGCCTACGTTTAAAAACCTGGATGATTTGCTGCCACCCGATAAACGTAACGCTCAAGGTGCTTCACAGATAATTGGCCCGCAGCTAGACCCATCGCTCAACTGGGAAGACATCGCCTGGCTCCGTGATTTATGGCCAGGCAAGATCATTCTAAAGGGAATTATATCGCCGGAAGAAGCTGAACAGGCCGTACGGTTGGGTATCGATGGCATCGTACTTTCCAACCACGGTGGACGACAGCTTAATCACTCGCTCTCACCCATGGATACACTGGCCGAGGTTAAAGCTTTTACAGGCGAGCGCTGTCATTTATTCGTGGATAGCGGCTTTCGACGCGGCACCGATATTATAAAAGCGTTGGCGCTAGGAGCAGACGCCGTGTGGCTTGGAAGAGCCACGCTTTATGGTTTAGCGGCTGGTGGTCAGGCGGGTACGCAGCATGCGCTTAATCTACTGCGAGGAGAAGTAGACAGGACCTTGGGCCTGTTAGGGTTCACTACTATCCAGGATTTAACCTCTGCTTGCTTGAGCAAACGTAAACTTTGAGTTTATTCATCTATTCAAGATTGCAAGAGCGCCGCTGGACGACCGCTCTTGCCTTTAAAATCAGGTTACTTAAATATCCACTAAGTCGCCTACTTGGACGTTAGACCTATTTTTAAAAGCGCTTCAGAAAATAACAACAAACAAAATCATTGAATTTAAAACAAGTTAAACATTATTTAATCTTCTGCAAACATCTAACCCAGCCCCTATTATTAACTGACTTATAGAATGAAAAACTAGCCCCTTATTATTTTATAAACGGCGCCCGGCTTAAGGACGTATATTTAACAGGAGAGGTTTACTATGAGCATACAGAATTTTAAAGAGTGCATTGAAGCCTGCAATATATGTGCGGTCTATTGCGATAATTGCGCTACTTCCTGCCTTCAGGAACCCACTCTTGGCAACATGGCGGAATGCATTCGCCTGGATATACAGTGCGCGCAAATTTGTCGTCTGGCCGCCGCCTTTATGGCTCAAGGCAGCGAATATGCTCAGGATATCTGCCAGCTATGTGCGGATATCTGTCAAAAGTGCGGCGATGAGTGCAGCCAACATGAAACCGATCATTGCCAGGAATGCGCTCAAGCGTGCCATCGCTGCGCCAGCCTATGTGCATCAATGGTTGCCTAAGGAGTCATCTAAACAGATCTCAACACATCATTTTGCGTTAGCAATTTACTTGAAAAACAGTCTATTACGTCTAAATTATAAAGTGAGCAGGGGTTGAGCGATCCTATGCTCACTTTTTTATAGATATTATTTATTAACGTTTACGTAGACCTCTCCTAAATGGAAGCGACTTAACGATGCAAAGCAGGGACAGCTTTATACAGATCGTTTTTCGGCCCAGCATAGTGATTTTTTTTGCGCTGTTAGCTTTGGTAGGTTGCCGTTACCCGGTCAATATCGAACGCCCAATGGCAGATATGCAGGGTGGCGAATTAAACATCGGACTTTCCGAAAATCCGCCTTGGGTCATTAACACCGACCAGGGTCCAGCAGGGCTTGAAGTCGAAATCATCCGTGCTCTTGCAGCAAATATGGATGCCTCCATCAACTGGCACTGGGATAGCGAAGGCAATCTGTTAGCAGCGCTATCTCACTACCAGCTTGATTTGGTGATCGGCGGGCTTACCCAGGATTCAAATGTAAGCGCCCTCGCCACGCCCACTAAAGCTTACTACCAGAGCCACTACTCAGTGGGTGTGCCCGTGGGTACTCCATTACCCAGCAACCTGGAAAATGTTGAGGTGGCTGTTCCGGTCGTTAACCATATCGCTCGCGCGCTCAAAAAAGAGGGCGCAATCCCCCGCCCTACCCCAGACATGGGCACTCAAAATGCAGCGGTCGCCAACCCATCATGGTGGCTTCATGCGCATAACTACCAAATAGGAGAATGGGAAATCGCGACCGATCAACATGTCATGGCGCTGCCCAAAGGCGAAAATGCCTGGATGCTTGCCGTGCAACGCCATTTAAATAGCTACCCTGATATTGAACAACGCCTTCAACGCCTGGAGGCAGGCCGATGAAAATACGCAAGCTATATCACCTGCCTCCGGATAAACAGCAGGATCTCAATTATCTGATTCGCCTTGAATGGTGGAATTTAGCGTTTCGTATTTCAATTGTATCGGTGCTCGCGCTGGTACTGGGAAACAGCCAGGCAATGAAGGTCGCTTGGCTTGAAGACATGCTTTCGCTCATTCCACCGATCGCTTTCTTGTTGGCCGTTCGGTTCCGCAAACGCCCGCCTAATGAGACATACCCCTATGGATATCAACGCGCCACTATTATTGCCTTTTTATGCACGGCCACTGCGCTAAGCGCGATGGGCCTTTTTTTACTTGGGGATTCCTTGCTCAAGCTTGCCCATCAGGAGCATCCAAGTATCGGTGCTATTACTTTGTTTGGTGAAACGATATGGATGGGCTGGGTGATGGTTGGCGTGCTGATTTACAGCGTTATTCCACCTGTCATTATCGGACGCTTACAGACCAAAGCCGCGGCAAAAGTGCATGAGAAGACCGTGTTTGCGGACGGGAAGATGAGCAAAGCCGACTGGATGACGGGGATGGCTGCCATTGTTGGCGTACTGGGTGTGGGAGCCGGCTTTTGGTGGGCAGACGCAGTTGCTGCGGCCATTATCGCTCTGGACGTTACCAAGGATGGCATTACCAATTTAAAAGAAGCCATAGGCGACCTACTTGACCGTCGTCCTCACTTTACCTCTCGCGAAAAACCGGAATACATGGAAGAAGCGTTGGAAGCCGAGCTTCGGGCCATGCCCTGGGTAGCTGCCGCCTCAGTACGCTTACGCGAAGAAGGCCCAATCTTTAGCGGTGAAGCCTTTGTAACCCCGCATAATAACGATGACCTGGCGCGACATCTTAAAGAGGCCTCCCAGCATCTTAATAGCTATGACTGGCGAATCTACGAAGTGGTGGTGACAGCATGGCCGCGTGAAGAGTGTAGCGCCTCGCCCGCCCTGCCCCAAAAGTCCTGACGAAAAGCCTGGAAACCGAAGACCCCGCCTAAACAAGAAAGCTGGCCTGGGCTTTTAAGCCCAGGCCAGCAGATCAGATAATATCCTCTTCCGCGTTAAGCAGCTTCAAGCGCTTTGGCCGGCCCGAAATGCTCAAAGTGGCGATGTGTCTCCGCGACTCCCAAAAGCGCCAGACTTTGGTTGATCGCCGCCATGAAGCCGTGAGGGCCGACAAAATAGCAACGGGTATTGGGCACCAGATACTTGGCCAACAGGTCCTGGTTGATCCGCCCCTGATGGTCACCCTGGCTACCCTGTTCAAACACGGTAACTGCCGTCAACTGCCCCGGATAAGCGGTGGCCAGCTCATCGATAGCCTCGCCAAACGCACGGCTGTCCATATCGATAGCCGCATGCAGGTAGGTAACCTGACGCCCTTGACTTAACGCGTGCTTGGCAATCGGCAGTAGTGGCGTCTGTCCGATGCCACCGCTGACCAATAGTAGCGGCTCGTCGCCCGCCTTGAGCGTCAACTCGCCTGCCGGAGGCAATAGCTCGATGACATCGCCGACTGTCAAACGGTCATGAAAAAAGCGGCTGGCGACGCCTTGCGGCTCCCGCTTGATGGACAGCCGGTAAGAGCGACCGTTAGGCACATCGGAAAGACTATAGTGGCGGGACGCTTGCACGCCATCGATGTCCAGCTTCACGCCAATGTATTGCCCTGGCGTATAGTCAGCCACTGGCCCTCCATCTTCGGGCTCAAGAATAAACGAGCGAATGACGCGGCTTTCCTGATGCGTATCGGCAATACGAAAACGTCGCGTGCCCCGCCAGCCGCCGGGCTGCTGTTCAAACTCTTGATAGCGCTGCGCTTCAAGATCAATTAGCAGATCGGCCAGCTCCTGATAGAGCGCCCCCCAGGCATCGGCAACCTCTTCGGTGACGGCGGCGCCAAGCACGTCACCAATGGCAACCATCAGGCACTCGCCCACGATAGGATAGTGCTCGGGCTGGATATCCAGAGAAACGTGCTTGTTGACCACGGTTTCCATGATCTGCCGCGCCGTTTCCGGATTCTGGCGCACGCCCACATAGGCAAGAATGGAGCCTGCCAGTGCACGCGGCTGCCCACCGTCCTTCTGGTGGGTCTGATTGAACAGCGGCTTGACCTGTGGGTAGCGCTCAAACATCAAGGGATAAAAATGAGCGGTGATCGTATCAAGATGCTCCGCAACGACCGGGGCAGTAGCGGCAATGATCTGTTCTTGTGCCTGTGTCAGCATAACGGCCTCTTTTCACGTCTTCTTAAAGATTCATATTACATACATCTTTAAAATATCAGATTTTGCCAGGCCAATGCATGAGCTGCGTCAATAAAACGCTTCTTGGCGAGAAAAGCGCTCAAGCCGTTCCAGCTCAAGCATCGAATAGCACGATGGCTTTACACAATCGTGCGCTTGCTTAACGCGACAATAGCGCGGCTTGATTGTCGCTTGCTGTATTTTTAGAGTCGCCTTAAGTCAATACCAGGTTTTTCTCTGCCACCATACTGTCGCCCTTTCTGAAGAAAAATACGGATAGGAGCGGGATATGAACCGCAATGTGATCCTGACTTGCGCAGTGACCGGCGCAGCCGATACTTCCGGCAAGAGCCCCCACGTTCCAGTGACACCAAAGCAGATCGCAGACGACTGCATTGCAGCGGCGAAAGCGGGTGCCAGCGTTGCCCATATCCACGTGCGCGACCCCGAAACGGGAGGCATCAGCCATTCACAAGCACACTTTCGTGAGGTCATGGATCGCGTACGTGCAGCCGACGTGGACATTGTGCTGAATATCACCGCTGGCGGCGGCGGTGACTGGATTCCCGATGCTGAAGACCCCACCCGAGGTGGCCCAGGCACAGATATACAAACGCCTGCGCAGCGCCATGCTCCGGTCGGTGAACTGCTACCTGAACTATGCACTCTGGACTGCGGCAGCCTTAACTTTGGCGACATGGTGTACGTGAATACCGCTGACTGGCTTCGTGAGCATGCCCGCCTGGTTCAAGCGGCAGGCGTCAAGCCCGAATTGGAGTGCTTTGATCTCGGACATGTATGGTTTGCCCGCCAGCTGCAGCAGGAAGGGCTGATAGACGGCGACCCGCTTTACCAGCTCTGCCTGGGCATCCCCTGGGGTGCAGAAGCCGATACAGAAACCATGTTGACCATGCGCAACAAGTTGCCTGATAGCGCACACTGGGCGGCATTTGGCATTGGCCGCCATCAAATGCCCATGCTCGCTCAAGCCATCCTGTTGGGGGGGCACGCGCGGGTTGGCCTGGAAGATAATCTCTATTTGGAGAAAGGCGTGATGGCCACCAACGGCCAATTGGTCGAAAAAGCCGCCACGCTAATCGATAACCTGGGGGCGCGCATCATGACGCCCGCCGAGACCCGTGCCCAGCTTAAGTTACGTGACCCGAATACGGGTAACATCGCCCCAGGAGGTGACGCATGAGCCGCCAACTTGCAGTGATTGGTACCGGGGTCATTGGCAATGGCTGGATTGCCCGCGCGCTGGCCCAAGGCTGGGAAGTCGTTGCCTTCGACCCTGACCCCAGTGCCGAAACGCGCACCCGCGCTTTTATAGAAAACGCCTGGCCCTCTCTCACCCGCCTGGGCCTTTCAGAAAGCGCCAGCGCCACCCGGCTACGCTTTGTGGATAGCCTTGAAGCCGCCGTGGTCAGTGCCGATTTGATTCAAGAGAATGTGCCCGAGCGGCTAGACCTGAAGCGCGACATTCTCGCCAGAATCGACGCGGCGGCAGAAAAAAGCGTTATCATTGGTTCGTCAACCTCGGGCTTCAAACCCAGTGACCTGCAGCAAGCCTGTACCAAGGCACCGGGACGCGTCATCGTTGCGCACCCCTTCAACCCGGTTTACCTGCTGCCACTGGTGGAGTTAGTCGGTGGTACTGCCACACAGCCAGGCCAGATTGAGGCTGCCCAAGCGCACTACCAAGCGTTAGCCATGCGCCCTCTGGTCGTGCGTAAAGAGATCGAAGGCCACCTTGCCGACCGCTTGATGGAAGCTCTCTGGCGAGAAGCCCTCCACCTGGTCAATGATGGCGTGGCCACTACTGAAGAGGTCGATGCCGCCGTGGTTTACGGCTGCGGCCTGCGCTGGCCGCTGATGGGCACCTTTCTTACCTTTCACCTGGCGGGCGGTGAACAGGGCATGCGCCATATGCTTGAGCAGTTTGGACCCGCCCTCAAACTGCCCTGGACGAAGCTCGAAGCGCCTGAGCTTACCGATGAACTGATTGACCGGGTGGTGGAAGGCTGTGAACACCAGGCCGCCGGACGGCCTGTCGCTGAGCTTGATCGTCGTCGTGACGACTTCCTGGTCGAGCTTCTTGATCTTGTGCAAAAATACTGGCCCGAAGCCGAAGGTCTAAAAGGGCGTATTTAATGATCATACTCGATACCCAGGTCGCCTCTGAATGGGTCGATTACAACGGCCACATGAACGATGCCGAGTACGCCCGGGTGTTTTCCCTGGCGGTAGAAGCGCTAATGGCACACATTGGACTGGACGCGGCTGGGCGCAACCTCCACGGCTATACCCTGTACACGCTGGAGACCCATCTCTGCTACCAGCGCGAGGCGCATGACGGTCAACCCCTGCAGGTAACTGTGACCCGGCTGGATCATGATGCCAAGCGCCTGCATATTTTCTTCGAACTGTTAGATGCAGACAATAATCTGCTGGCGACCAGTGAACAGATGCTAATGGGCATCCACCAGGCAACCGGCCGCCCGAGCGCGTTCCCTGCGCCGGTAGCCCATGCCGTCAGCCATCTCCCAAGCCCGGCGGCAGATCAGTGGCCTGAACGTGTCGGCCGCACCATCGGCATTTCTCGCTGACATGCAGACCAACGCCTTTATTGCCCGCTTTGAAGCGGGCCTAGCCGGTCTTGAACAAGCATCAATTAAAGAGGCGCGCCGCCATTACGATGATGTATGTCAATCGTTTGCGCCAGCCGACCCAAAAGGCATGACGGTAATCGATGACGTCCTGGCAGACATTCCGGTACGGCGCTTCTGCCCTGCCGGTGCACAGCCGGGCCAGGTTGTGTTTATACACGGCGGCGGTTTTACGATTGGCTCTGTACGCAGCCATCACGGCATTGCGGCCAGTTTAGCCCACCAATTAAGCCGCGAAGTGATTAGTGTCAGTTACCGGCTGGCCCCTGAAGCACGCTATGCGTTAATGCTAAGCGACTGCCTTGGCGTCGCCCTGGCCGTGAAGCCCATTGCTTTAGTGGGTGACAGCGCGGGTGGGCGTTTAGCCATGGATATAGCGCCGTTGCTTGCCGCCACGCTCAATAGCCAACCGCTGCTTGGGCTCATTTACCCGCCGGTTAACGGCTTAAGCGAACAAACCCTGGGGCCTGATGCGCCACTGCTCAGCCGCAGGGATGTACTCAGTCTATCGCCGCTGTGTCCAGTACTTGACTCCCCCAACGTAACGCCTGCCCCCGCCACCCAGGTGGAAGTACTGACGGTCGAGCACGACCCGCTTACGTTACCGCTTGAGAAAGCCATTGCGTACTGGCGTTTAGAGGGTGCTCAAGTAGGCTATCGCTGCGCGACGTCAATGGTACACGGCGCCCTTCACGGCCATGCCCTGTTACCTGAAATGCAAAACGCCTGGCAAGCATTTTGCCAGGCGCTACAGGTGCGGCTAAACCACTAAACGAACCGGTTACTGATAGGCAGCCCGCACGGTGTCAATCGCGGAAGATCCATCTTTTGCCTCAACGCCTTCCAGCCACCCAGCAACGGTATCCAGGTTCTCAGCGATCCACTCCTGAGCTACCTCGTCCGCCGGGCGGTCGTCGTAGCTATAGCGGTATACCCAAGTGTTTTGATCTTCAATATCCACCACGTACTGAGAAAGAAAACGGTGTAGCTGCGGATCCTCTTCGGCCATGCTGGCGGGCACAACCGTCCAGACGGTACTCTCAATCTGGGCAATGCCCGCCTCTTCAGCGTCATCAAGATACGCTAGATCGAAGCTTACGTTCATCCAATGTGGCTCCCAGCCCACAAAGGTCACCCACTCCTTGTCAGCCATTTTCTGCTCGGCTTGCGCCAGCATCGCCGCCGTAGAGCTTTCACGCAGGCTCCAATCGCCCAGGCCAACGGTATCGTTATCAATGGCTTCCAGGATCGCCGTATTGATGCCGGTGCCTGCCTCGATACCCTGAATTTCACCGTCGAAACGTTCACGATGGGCATCCAGGTCAGCCACCGATGTGACACCTGCGTCATACACGTATTGCGGTACCACCAAGCCTGAGTTGGCGCCCTGAATATTGGAAACCAGCTTCTCTACCTTACCGCTTGCCACCAGCGGCTCCACCATATCGGTCTGCACGGGATACCAACCACCCAGGTAGACATCGACATCGTTGCGGGTGAGCCCTTCAAGAATCACGCTGACCGCTAAATCTCGCTGCCGGGTCTGGTAGCCCATGGCCTCCATCAACTGAGCAGCCACTTCAGATTTAACCGTTACCCCCGGCCACGGTGGAACGCCAAAACGCACTTCATCTAAATCAGCCGCCGCCGAACCAGCCATGAATAAGGTTGCCAAGCCGGTGGCGCTCAGCATATAGAAACGTTGTTTAGCGCGTAGTGCCGTCTTCATCGATTTATCCTTATAAAGAGAGGTATCGCATTAGTCTGCCTAATAAGCTGCCGAGCAAACGACACAAAGCGACATAAAATAGACGCTATACGACAACAGGCTAATATACGACAACAGACTGAATAAGCGACTAGTGATGAACGTGGCGACGCGCCTCAGCGGGGGAATGACCAAAATAAGCACGGTACGCGCGGGCAAAGCTGGAGCTGGAGGTAAAGCCACAGGCAATACCAATGGCGAGCACTCCCATATCGGTTTCGGCTAACAGCCGCTGGGCACGCATTAACCGCAGCTGCTGATACCACTGCCGAGGCGAGGCACTTAACTGCTGTTCAAAAAGCCGCTGTAACTGACGAGAGGAGACGCCACTGCGCTTCGCAATATCCGCCAGCGACAGCGGCGCCTCAAGGTGGCGCTCCATTAGCGCGACCGCCTCAATGAGTGGACGATGGTGCGTGCCCAACCGCCTGGCAAGTGACATACGCTGCTGATCGCTCCGGCTACGTAGGCGCTCATGGATCAGTTGCTCGGACACATCTACCGCCAGCTTGCTGCCATGGCGCCTGGCAATCACTGCCAGCGCCATATCCATGGCGGCGGCTCCCCCCGCACAGGAGAAGCGCCGCTCACCCAGCTCAAACAGCTCATCGGAGGTTTCAATCATCGGGTAGCGTTCTCGAAAGGCTGGCAGGCTTTCCCAATGCAGCGTCACACGCTCGCCTTTGAGCAGCTCAGCGGCTGCCAACAAGAAACCGCCGGTGTCTAATCCGCCTAGCGCACAACCCGCTTGATCCAGGCGATGCAACCAGGCCATCAACGGTCGGCTTAAATGTGCCTCGGGCTCAAACCCTCCACATAATGCTAATGAAGGTAGATCCAGTGTTTGCCCTATCGGCTGGTCCACAAGCAACGCCATTTCATTGCTCGCCGTTACGGGCTGGCCATCAAGACTGAATAGCGTCCACTCGAATAGCGTTTTGCCACTGATACGATTGGCAATTCGAAGTGGCTCGACTGCAGAAAAGAACGCCATCATTGAAAAACGCGGTAGCAGCAGAAAGCCGATGCGTTCAGGCAACGATCCTGTGTAATGCAAACGCAAGGGTGTTCCTTTTCGTTAGTGAATCGTTATTGTAGCATCCACTTTATTGCATCAAGCTGCCACCGGCATCGTCATCCAGCACAACCCCTTCGACACCGATATCACTCTCCAGCGCCAGCAGGTAGTGGCGTAACGCGCGGCGCGTCGCCTGTTCACGCAGGCTGTGGCGCACCCGGTCAGCCACTTGATCAAACGGCAGCGCTCGCCCTTCCTGGCGCTCGTCAATGCTCACAACATGCCAGCCGTAGCGCGATGCCAACGGACGCTCATGCAGTCCTTCGGGCAAGTGCTGCAGCGCGCGGTCAAGCTCAGGTACGGTCTGCCCCGGTACCAGCCAGCCCAGATCGCCATCCATCTCCTTGGAAGGACACGCGGAGTGATGCTGGGTAAATTCGGCAAACCGTTCGGGTATTCGAGTCAGTTCGTTAAGCAGCTTCTCGCCAAGCTGATACGCCTCATCACGGCCTTGGGAGTCATCGGGTGCGACGGCCAGCAGAATATGCCGCACACGCAGTTGGGTAGGTTCGCTGAAGCGCTCGCGATGAGTGTCAAAAAAGCGCTGACAATCCGCCTCATTCGGTTCGGGCACGTCCAGTTCCTGCTCGAGCAAGGCGGCGATTGCCGCGTCCTCTTGAGCCTCGGTCGGCTCCTGAGACGGCATCAGGCCAAGCTCATTGGCCCGCTGGCGCAGCAGCTCTCTGACCACCAGGGCGCGGGCCGCCTTCAGCTTGGCCTCCCCCGCCGTTTCGGCGGGGTGATACTGCATTTCCAGCGCAATCGTTGCTTCATCGATGCTGGCGTCGCCGACGCGTACCGGGGGCGCCGCAGCGCCGCCGGGTAGTTGTTCGATATCAATCATCTGCATGGTATTTCTCCTCTAAATAAAACTGAGCGTGCGAAGGCCAGACTAGGCGGAGATCGGAGAAAAAGCGGAGTTTACGAATTTGTAAATGAGCATTTTGAGGCGATCTCCAACAACGTATGGCCGAGCACAAGCCAGTTTTTAGCCGCGGCGGCGGACAAGCTGATAACGCCGGGTAACATACCCAAACGGCGCGCTCCATACGTGCACCAGCCGGGTGAACGGGAACAGCAGGATAATGGTCAGGCCGAGAAAGATATGCACCTTGTAGATCCAGGAAACTTCCTGCATATAGTCCGCCGCGCCGCCGCTGAAGAACACGATGGCCTGCGCCCAGCTGGAAAGCGTCAGCATCATCTCGCCGTCCATATGTCCCAGCGAGAAGAAGATGGTACCCATCCCCAGCCCCGCCTGAACAACGAGAATACCCAGAATCAGCGTGTCCATCAGGCTCGAGGACTGACGAACGCGGGGCATGAAGATACGGCGATACAGCAGCATGGCGCCGCCCACCAGGCACATGGCACCGGCGATCCCGCCAACCACAATTGCGACCAGCTGTTTGGTGCCGGCATGCAGAAACGGCGCATACACCCAGTGCGGGGTGAGCATGCCCACCAGGTGGCCGAAGAAGATCACGATGATACCGATATGGAACAAGTTGCTGGCCAGGCGCATGTTTTTCGATGACAGCATCTGGCTGGAACCGGTCTTCCAGGTGTACTGACCATGATCAAAACGGACCAGACTTCCGAGCAGAAACACCGTGCCCGCAAGATAGGGGTAGTAACCGTAGATGAGGTGGGTGAAGTAGTGCGCAATCGCGTCATACATGGCGGTTCTCCTATTAACGATTGGCAGAAGAGGTTGGAGTGGTAGCCGGCATGATGCGCACGGCCTCGCTCTTGACAGTATGCTTGCGCTCAGCAAGACGACGGCCTTCTGCAGACTGCAGCGCGCAGTCTTCATCGGAGGTCGCCGAGAAGCGCACGGCTTCTTCTTCCCACACGGCATCCAGAGCCTCAGGCGTGTTGTCGGGTTTTTCCTGCTTGACCTGCGGCCGATGCTCTTCGACATCGCCCTCGGCTCCGATCAACGCTAGAAGTGACAGCGGCACCAGGGCGTAATCTGCCCCACGCTCTTCCAGGCGCGCGGTAAGCAGCGCCAGGATATGGCGTATTTCGCCCAGCCAGCGGCCGATCTCGGCGTCGTCACATAGCGAAAGGTACTCAAGAAATACCGGCAGATGGTCCGGCAGTTCGCGGGCATCCAGCTCGAAACCCGCCGCGCTGTACTCGGCCATGAGATCTACCATGGCCTGCCCCCGGTCGCGGGATTCGCCGTGAACGTGCTCGAACAGCAGCAAGGAAGTCGCGCGCCCTTTATCGAACATCGCCACGTACTCGGCCTGCAGCTCCAGCAGGTCAGCTTCTTGGAGTTGCTGACACCACTGCATGAGGGACGACTTGAGAGCCGCCCCCAGGCGGCGCTCGGCGTTGAGGATTTCGATTAGCTCACCGCAGGCATCCTGCAATTCCCGAGTCGGGTAATCGAGCAAGCGGGCCAGCACACGCAGGCTACGCATGCCTTGGGCTGGCGCGTGAAGTGGGCCCGCCATCGCGGCGGTGTCAGACGATTGGATAGCGGCTTCAGTCATGACGAGTCTCCTCAAGTTGGGGCTGCGGCTCGAAGACCTCTACAGGCTTGACCAGCACACTGGTCTGCTTGCGGCCATTGAACAGGTTGGGCTGGCTTTCACCGTGGCAGCCATCGCCAAAGGTAAAGCCGCATCCTCCCCGCTCGGGGAAGGCCTCAACCGCCATTTCGCGATGGCTGGTGGGGATCACGAAACGATCCTCGTAGTTGGCAATGGCCAGGTAACGGTACATCTCTTCTACCTGGGCCTCGCTGAGCCCTACCGCATCGAGCACCTCGGTATTGAGGCTGCCTTCCACGTGCTTGCCCCGCATGTAAAGACGCATCGCCATCAAGCGCTTGAGTGCCAGTACGACAGGCTCTTCTTCGCCAGCGGTCAGCATGTTGGCCAGGTACTTCACCGGAATACGCAGCGATTCGATCTTGGGCAGAATGCCGTCGAACTCCACATGTCCTGCTTCGGCAGCCGACTGAATCGGCGAAAGCGGCGGCACATACCACACCATCGGCAGCGTGCGATATTCCGGGTGCAGCGGCAGCGCCAGCCCCCAGTCGATGGCCATTTTGTAAACCGGCGAAGCCTGGGCGGCCTTGATGACGTTTTCCTGAATACCGTCCCGCTTGGCCTGGGCAATCACTTCAGGGTCATGCGGGTCCAGGAAGATTTCGCACTGGCGATGGTAAAGGTCGCGCTCATCGGGTGAGCTTGCCACCTCTTCAATGCGGTCGGCGTCGTAGAGCAATACGCCGAGGTAGCGAATACGGCCTACACAGGTCTCGGAGCAGATGGTTGGCTGGCCGGACTCGATACGCGGGTAGCAGAAGATGCACTTCTCGGACTTGCCGCTCTTCCAGTTGTAATAGATCTTCTTGTAGGGGCAGCCCGAGATACACATCCGCCAGCCGCGGCACTTGTCCTGGTCGATCAGGACGATACCGTCCTCTTCGCGCTTGTAGATCGCACCACTGGGGCAGGACGCCACACAGGTGGGGTTCAAGCAGTGCTCACACAGGCGCGGCAGGTACATCATGAAGGTATTTTCGAACTGGCCGTAAATATCCGCCTGCACCTTGTCGAAGTTGGCGTCCTTGCGCCGCTTGGCAAACTCGGTGCCCAGAATCTCTTCCCAGTTCGGGCCCCATTCGATCTTCTGCATGCGCTTGCCGGAAATCAGCGAGCGCGGGCGCGCGACAGGCTGATGCTCACCGATCTTGGCGGTATGCAGGTGCTGGTAGTCGAAGGTGAACGGCTCATAGTAGTCGTCCATTTCGGGCAGATCAGGGTTGGCAAAGATATTTGCCAGCACCCGCCATTTGCCACCGATACGCGGCTCGATCCGGCCGTCGGTACGGCGCATCCAGCCGCCCTTCCACTTGGCCTGGTTCTCCCACTCCTTGGGATAACCGATGCCGGGCTTGGTCTCGACGTTGTTGAACCAGGCGTACTCCATACCTTCGCGGCTGGTCCAGACATTCTTGCAAGTCACCGAGCACGTATGGCAGCCGATACACTTGTCGAGGTTGAGGACCATGCCTACTTGGGAGCGAATCTTCATTTCACGGCCTCCTGAGTGCCGTTCTTCTGGGCACTGTTCTTCTGAGAACTGTTCTCTTGAACGCTGTCATTGCCTTCATCATCCAGCCAGTCGACGTGCTTCATCTTGCGTACCAACACGAACTCATCACGGTTTGAGCCGACAGTGCCGTAGTAATTGAAACTGTAAGAGAGCTGCGCGTAGCCGCCGATCATATGGGTGGGCTTGGGGCAGACACGGGTCACGGAATTGTGAATCCCGCCTCGGGTACCGGTGATCTCGGAGCCTGGCACGTTCACCTGACGCTCCTGGGCGTGGTACATCATCACCATGCCGTCCTTGACCCGCTGGCTGACCACGGCGCGCGCCGCAATCGAGCCGTTGGCGTTGTAGACCTCGATCCAGTCGTTGTCCTCGATATCGATTTCCGCTGCGTCCGCCTCGGAAAGCCACACCACCGGGCCGCCACGGTTGAGCGTCAACATCAGCAGGTTGTCTGAATAGGTAGAGTGAATCCCCCACTTCTGGTGCGGTGTGAGGAAGTTCAACGCCTTGCTCTTGAAGCCATTATCAGCAGGGAGTTGGAAGCCTTTGGCAGCCTTGGTGTCGATAGGCGGACGATAGACCAGCAGACTTTCGCCGAAGGCACGCATCCAGGCGTGATCCTGATAGAACTGCTGGCGGCCACTCACGGTGCGCCATGGAATCAGCTCATGAACGTTGGTGTAACCGGCGTTATAAGAGACATGCTCGTCTTCCAGGCCAGACCAGGTCGGGCTTGAAATAATCTTGCGCGGCTGGGCGATGATATCGCGAAAGCGAATCTTCTCTTCATGCTTGGGCCGCGCCAGGTGGGTATGGTCGCGCCCGGTAATCTTGGACAGCGCATCCCACGCTTTTACCGCCACCTGGCCGTTGGTTTCCGGCGCCAGGGTCAGAATCATTTCGGCGGCATCGATAGCACTATCGATCAACGGGCGACCTTTGTGCGGGCCATCCAGTTTGCGATGGTTGAGTTTACCCAGCAGCTCGACTTCTGCATCGGTATTCCAGGCGATACCCTTGCCGCCGTTGCCGATGCTTTCAAGCAAAGGCCCAACGGAGGTGAAGCGCTCATAGGTTTCCGGGTAATTACGCTTGACCTCGATCAGCGAGGGCATGGTCTTGCCCGGAATCGCTTCGCACTCGCCTGTTTTCCAATCCATTACCGCCGGCTGGGCAAGCTCTCCGGGGGAGTCGTGCTGCATGGGTAGCGTGACCAGGTCAGTCTCCTCGCCCAGGTGGCCGACGCACACCTTGGAAAACGCCTTGGCAATGCCCTTGTAGATATCCCAGTCGCTGCGCGATTCCCAGGCCGGGTCGGTCGCCGCGGTCAAGGGGTGAATGAAGGGGTGCATGTCAGAGGTATTGAGATCGTTCTTCTCGTACCAGGTTGCTGTCGGCAGCACGATATCCGAGTAGAGACAGGTGGTGGACATGCGGAAATCCAGGGTCACCAGCAGGTCAAGCTTGCCTTCCGGCGCTTCATCGCGCCACACCACTTCTTCAGGTTTCTGGCCGCCGAAGTCACCCAGGTCCTTGCCCTGAATACCGTGACGGGTGCCCAGCAGGTACTTGAGCATGTACTCATGGCCCTTGCCGGAGCTGCCCAGCAGGTTGGAGCGCCAGATGAACATGTTGCGCGGAAAGTTCTGCGGTGCGTCCGGGTCTTCGGCGGCAAAGCGCAGCTCGCCACTCTTGAGCTGGGAAACTGCATAGTCGGCAGTCGACATGCCCGCGGTTTCGGCTTTCTTCGCCAGGCGCAGGGGGTTAGTGTCCAGCTGAGGCGCAGACGGCAGCCAGCCCATGCGCTCGGCGCGCACGTTGAAATCGATCAGGCTTCCCGGGTAATCCTCGACCTTGGCCAGCGGCGAGAGAATTTCCTTGATTTCCAGCTTCTCGTAGCGCCACTGCGAGGAGTGGTTATAGAAGAAGGAAGTAGAATTCATGTGGCGCGGCGGACGCTGCCAGTCAAGGCCAAAGGCCAGCGGGGTCCAGCCAGTCTGCGGGCGCAGTTTTTCCTGCCCCACATAGTGCGCCCAGCCACCGCCGCTCTGACCGATACAGCCACACATGACCAGCATGTTGATCAGGCCGCGGTAGTTCATGTCCATGTGGTACCAGTGGTTCATACCGGCACCCACGATGATCATGCTGCGGCCGTGGGTCTTGTTGGCGTTATCGGCAAACTCACGGGCAATACGGGCGCATTGCTCGGCCGGAACACCGGTGATTTTTTCCTGCCACGCCGGGGTATAAGGACGGATCTGGTCATACGAGGTGGCGCCGTCGTCTTCACCGTCTCCGGCAAAGCCACGGTCGATGCCGTAGTTGGCACACATCAGATCAAAAACGGTAACCGCCAGCATGTCGCTGCCATCGGCTCTTTTCAGTCTCTTGGCGGGCAAGTTGTGGAACAGCAGGTCATCGGCGGCGCCAGCACCGGCTCCTTTTACGTGTTTGAAGTGTTCATGTTCAATGCCACCGAAGTAGGGAAACGCTACCCGCGCGACGCTGTCGTGATGCTCAGCCAGGCTCAGTAGCGGTTTTATTTCAGTGCCTTCAGCGTCCAGTGATTCCAGGTTCCACTTGCCTACTTCATCACCGGTTTCACCCCAGCGGAAACCGATGGAGCCACGCGGTACCACTAGTTGGTCACGGGTTTCATCCCAGGCAACGGTTTTCCACTCGGGGTTGTTTTCCTGACCCAGCGCGGCATCGAAATCGCTGGCACGCAGCTGGCGGCCAGGGGCGAAACTGCCATCTTCACGTACCTCAAGCTCTACCAGAAACGGCATATCGGTATAGCGACGCACGTAATCGGTGAAATAGGCGCTGGGGTTCTCGAGGTGAAACTCCTTCAAGATGACGTGGCCCATGGCCATCGCCAGTGCCGCATCGGTGCCCTGCTTAGCGGAGAGCCACTCGTCGGTCAGTTTGGAGACCTCAGCGTAGTCCGGGGTAATCGAGACGGTCTTGGTGCCCTTGTAGCGCACCTCGGTAAAGAAGTGTGCATCCGGGGTACGCGTCTGCGGCACGTTGGAGCCCCAAGCGATGATGTAGCTTGAGTTGTACCAGTCAGCGGATTCGGGTACGTCGGTCTGCTCGCCCCAGGTCATCGGGGACGCCGGTGGCAGGTCGCAGTACCAGTCGTAGAAGCTCATGCACACGCCGCCGATCAGCGAAAGGTAGCGGCTGCCCGCTGCATAGCTGACCATCGACATGGCGGGAATCGGCGAGAAGCCGATGATGCGGTCCGGGCCATACTGCTTCGCGGTATAGACGTTGGAGGCTGCAACCAGCTCGTTGAGTTCGTCCCAGTCACCGCGCACAAAGCCCCCCATGCCGCGGGCACGCTTGTACTGCTTGGTCTTGGCCGGGTCTTCGACGATGGAAGCCCAGGCATCTACCGGGTCCGGGTTGGCCTTGAGCGCTTCGCGCCACAAGGCCAGCAGCGGCTTGCGAATCAGCGGATACTTGAGGCGATTGGCGCTATACAGGTACCAGGAGTAGCTGGCGCCACGTGGGCAACCACGCGGTTCGTGGTTGGGCAGGTCAGGACGAGTACGCGGATAGTCGGTCTGCTGGGTTTCCCAGGTCACCAGGCCGTTCTTGACGTAGATTTTCCAGCTGCAGGAGCCGGTACAGTTCACACCGTGAGTACTGCGGACAACCTTGTCATGCTGCCAGCGGGCACGGTAGCTATCTTCCCACTCGCGGGATTCACTGCGTAGTTCGCCGTGCTCGTTGGCAAAGGGCTCGCGGGACTTGCGGAAGAAATTCAGCCGATCTATGAAGTGACTCATGGTCGATCTCCAGGCTCCTCGGAAAATTGCGTACCCTAAAGCGGGTTCCATGGAGAGAAGTCTGCGCGATCGATCAGCAAATTACTGCGTGGTTACCTCCATATACACCCTATCTACCCCCAAGGTGATAGAGCGGCCGATACAAGGGAATAGGCGCAGGGCGACCAAGGCCTCAGCCATCCTGCCCATCGACTCGCGCTTGCATCAACGGCCCTGTGTAGTGCGCTAGAAATATGGCGTAGGCCACGCACCAGAGGATGATGCTCAGCGTATAAATCCAATGGGTGACCTGAGGAAACAACGCAAGCACCGGTGAGCGTGCCAATGCAGCTATCAACATCACACTCAGCGCCCCGCCAATCCCCGGCAAGGTACGGATAGGCCGGGCGGTATGGCCCAACGACACCCGGGCCATCATTGCCAGCATCATGGTTCCCATTCCACCAATGGTCAGGGCATGCACGGCAAGATCGACACGTACCATCCCCATGAGTGCCAGCACCCACAGGAGTAGGCCTAACGGAATACAGGCGTAACTGGCGTGCAACCCCCACAACAAGGGTTCCCGCCAGCTATGAAGCCCGCCCCAACGCGCCATGCGAACAAGATTGGCCAACGCCGCCAGCAGCATCACGGCACCCATTAACGCATTCGGGATGCCAACCCCCAGCATGATGGCAAGCTGCAATAGCACAGCGCCAGCTGTACTTACCAGCGTCACGCCTTCAAGTAAAAAAACCGGCTCCGCCTTGGTAAGCCCAAGCCGGTTAGCGGTAAACATGGCGATTACCCGCCCGCCAACGACCACCATTACCAGCGTGATCAACAGCACGGCCAGGTAGGCAGCCTGGCGGGTCAGTACCGCATCGCCTTTTATCTCGCCCACGTGCATGGCCAGATTGGCAACGGCAAACAGCAACAGCGTGGGAATAAAGATCAAGTTGCGCCAGCGCTTTGCAGTGATCACCAGGCGCGCCATGACAACGGCAACCACCGGCAGAAATGCGACGTCAACCATCAGCAATAACCAAGCCGGTAGCCCCAGAGGAAAGGCCATCAGCACCCGCCCCACTAGCCATAACACCACAAGCCCCAGCAGCGGCCCGCCGCTTAAACTCGCAAGCCCGGTCCAGTTACGCACCGCTGTAAGCAGAAACCCCACTACCACCGCTGCGGCAAAGCCAAACAGCATTTCATGCTGATGCCAGAACACCAACCCGCCATACGTACTCAACAGAATATGGCCATGCCAAAAGGCCAGCCAAACCAGTAGGGACAGGATACTGAACAGGGCCGCCAACAGGAAAAAAGGCCGAAACGCCAGACGCAGCAACGGTAAGTGCGTAAATTTGGCGGCAGGTTGGGAGGGAGTGCTGGTCGACATAACAGAATCTCCGCTAAGTTACTTGGATATCAGTAGATATCGAGCCGGGCGATATCTCGGGCCTGCAAGCGTGCTTCTGCGTCCTGATAAGCCGCCAGCTGTTGAAACAGCGCTGCTTCCTCCATCAAACTCGGGATGACAACGGTAGAACTGCACTTTGATCATCGAAGCTATCCTCGATATGGCTCTTGACGCGAACGCTCGGTCAGGCGGCATGACTCCGCATCTATAGCTGTTGATAAAAGCGATGGCAGAAAAGCGTTGTACATTTATATTTGCCTGTGCTTTAAAAGATATATCTAAAATACCTTTTAAAGGTGCGCCAAGTATCAGACCCTGTCAAGACACGGCTTAATACAATTGGCTCACCGCTATACATGCAAACCAGAACTCAGAGTGGTATTCCAAAGCATGACTTCTGCGCTGTATTGACAGCACATGGACTAATTGAATTAACGTCGACCAACCTGAAAACTGTTATGAGAGAAGCATCATGTCGAATCCGCGCTCAACGCCCCTGGGCTTCGACAGCCTAGCCATTCACGGCCAACAGCAAACGGACGCCTTCGGCAGTCCCCATATGCCGATTTATGATACGACGACGTTCACGTACCCCAATACGGCTGCCCTGTTGGAGGTCACCGAAGGACGTCGACGCGCGCCGCTTTACTCCCGTTATGGCCACAACCCCACGCTGTATGCCCTGGAAGAAACCCTGGCCGCGCTGGAAGGTGCCGAGAAAGCCTGGGCATTTTCATCCGGCATGGCGGCGATCAGCACCCTGTTCTTGAGCCACGGCCAGCGTGGCATCGCCTGCCTTGGCGAGATATACGGCGGCACGCTGGGCCTACTTGAACATCAACTACCCGAACTAGGCATCAGCACGCACTTTCTGCTGGAGGGGCACGATCACGACGCACTGGAACGCCTTCTGGCATCGGGCGTGGGGCTTGTCTACATAGAGACGCCCACGAACCCCACGCTGCGCATCACCGATATCGCCGCCGTGGCCGAACAAGCCCACCGTCACGGCGCCCTGGTGGCAGTAGACAGCACGTTTGCCACCCCCATCAATCAACAGCCGCTAGCGCTGGGCGCCGATATCGTGGTGCATAGTGCAACGAAGTACCTGGGAGGCCACAGCGACCTCACCGCCGGTGCGGTCATGGGGTCGGCCATGCTGCTTGATGCCATGTGGGCGTGGCGGCAGAACCTGGGCTGCGCCCTCTCCCCGCAAATGGCATCGCTGCTTTCGCGAAGCCTGCGCACACTGCCCCTACGCGTCGAGCGTCATAATGCCTCGGCACAGGCCATCGCCGAGGCTTTACTCGGGCACCCCGCTATCGCTCGTGTGCTCTACCCGGGATTGCCATCGCATCCAGGCCACTGCCTGGCACGCCAGCAAATGCGCAGCTTCGGCGGCATGCTGACACTGGAATTCGTGGGCGGGCGCGATGCGGCGGCAAAGGTGGCAGACCTGTTGACGCTTTTCGCCATTGCACCCAGCCTGGGCGGTGCCGAAAGCCTCGTCACCCAGCCTTGCACGACGTCACACGCGGACATTTCTGTCGAAGAGCGCGCAAAACGTGGCATTACAGATGGGATGCTGCGTTTTTCGATTGGCCTGGAAAACGTCGAAGACCTTCTCGACGACCTGCAACAAGCCATAGCCGCATTATCCGAGAGAGGTATCGCCCAGTAGAGAAGCGCCATGCCAGACGATCCATTCGCTTGACAGAACGCCAAATAAAGCTTAATTCTAAATACTAGTATCACAATATGATATTTATGAACCGACCGCGATTGTAACTGAATGAGGGACGAGACAATGACCCCATTAGCCGTTATCCAACTGCCTTTCACCCAGCATGGAGGCTGGAAGAGATTGCAGCAGCGCAGCCCTTCCATCGCCACGCTGGCCTGGTGCCTGGTATTACCCATGTCGTTAGTGCCGCCCCTGATGCTTTATTATGCTGGCACTCACTACGGAGATGTTTTCGTATCCGGCTTTGCCGACCGGCAATGGCGCTTCATCACTACCATCCTGTTTCTGGCCGAACTGCTTACCTTCTTCGTGATGGGCTGGTTGATTCACGCGGTCGTCAACAGCCATCGCGAGCTTTCCATCAGCTACCACGGTGCCTATCTGTTAGCGGCACTGGCGCCGCTCCCCTTGTGGTCTGCCGCATTTGCGCTGCTGATACCCAGCCTGCTCTTTAATGCTGCGGTAGTCCTGGTGGCTCTATGTATTTCCTGCAGTCTGGTTTATCACGGGTTACAGGCCTTGTGTGAACGCAGGGTCAATGATGTCGCAACCATGTCCGTAACTTACACCATCATGGCGGCAGGATTGCTGGCATGGGGCTTGCTGATGGCGGTTGTCTGGGCCTACTGATGCCGGCTTCGGATGTAGACTGGGGCTGAACAACGGAGAATTTGGGCATGGCGGCGCCCGGGGCCATGCCTTCAAGCCTCTAGGCAAGCCAGGAGAGCGGGCTGTGCCGAATGGCGGCCCCCACCATATACACGAAGGTGGCTACCGCTGCGATGGCGGCCAAGGCACGCACTCGGGGCGTTGGCCCCCGCTTGATTGCCACTGTTCCAATACCGATATAGGCGAGCAGCGCCAGCAACTTGGCCCCCAGCCAGGGAAGCTGCCAGGGCCATACGGAAAGCAGCATCATCAAAGTGACCCCGAGCCCCAGCAGTGCCGTATCAATGATATGCGGCAACACCTTGACCCAGCGGGCATTGAGCTGCGGGCTTTCACGCACTGACCACCAGGCGCGCAACACGAAAAACGTGATGCTCAACGCGGCAGCACTCATGTGCAAGTGCTTGATCAGGAAGTAGTGCTCCATGTCAGCGCCCTCTAGCCCACGTTGACCGTATTACCCTGCGGATCGAAAACCAGAAAAGCAGCGATATTTCCCGTTTGCAGAGACGCCATGATGCGCTGAAGCTGGCGCTCTACCTCAGCATCATCGTTCGGGTCGTCCATGGCCGCCGCCACCATTAGATCCCACGGCATGTCAGTGCGCCGCGACTCCTCGACCAAGGCTGACATGCTGCTCAGCTCCTCGGTCGACTTGTCCACGCAGATCACCGGCACCAGCACGCCCCCGTCTCCCTGCTCAAAGCGACGACGCTGCTCGGCATCGGGGAAATCAGGCAATTCCGCGCGCACAAAAACAAACAGCAGCCGCTGGGGCTTAGGCTGCTTGCGAGCTTCCTGAAGTAAATCGGCAAACGTTGCGATTGTCATGAAACGGGCCTTATCGTTAATAAATTATGTTCGTGGTCCGGCAGGTGGCATTACTCAGGCGACTCGACGAAAAGCCATAGCAGTAGCATTATCATCAATAGTGGAATCAACAGGCTAAGTGGCGCTACTCGCCAGCCGTAAGCCTCAACGACTAAAGGCACCATCTGCAAGGAAAACCCTATACCCGCCACCAATGCCAGGCATAGGCCTATGCATAAGTGCATCGTACGGCCAGGCATCCAGCCCTCGGCATGAGCAACACCGGTCGCGATTACTGCGCCGCCTAGACCAAGGCTTGCCCCCACCAGCAGAAATTGCCATGGCTGGCCAGCGATGCCAAACCCGCCCAACGCCAGCGCCAGCCCCATCAATAGCCATTGCATCAAGCGACAGGTGTCCCCTCGCCGGGCAATGCGCCACGCAGGCCACGCTAACAGCATTGCGCTAATCAAGGGCACCCCGACATAGGCTGGCTGTATGGCCAGCAAGGCATAGAGCGTCCAGATAGCCACCGCCAAGGCGCTTGCCAGCGGCATGATCAAAATGGCAACCAGCAGTTGGTAGCCATTTTGCGACTCGGTTGATGTCTCAAGCGAGGGAGGCGGCACGGATGAAGGCATAGCGTTTCCCGGCTAGGGTATGAAGACATCAACAGACGTGTAAGAATTGTCTGTAAATATGGTATGCAGGTCAAAAAGCATCGGAGGTAGTTAGGCTATCTCTTAAGGGATAGCCCTCGCATCACCATGCGAGCAGTGACGCACTCCTCCACTTTTTATTACGCGCTATTGTTATTACGCGCTATCGGAACCACCATGAAATTACTTCAACGTTCCCTGGTTGCTCGCATTATAGCGTCGCTGCTGGCCATTAGTGGCATGGCTTTCATCAGCATCACGCTAACCATGGCGATGTCCAGCGGCACCCGTGGCGACGCGGCTGCCATCAACGTTGCAGGCTCCTTACGCATGAACGCGCATCAGATCATGGGGGAATTACAGCGCGCGGAATATGCACCTGAAACGGCAAGCGAGTCACGCTTCGAAGCATTGATGACGCGCTTTGATCAACGTCTGCAGAGTGCCACCCTGCAACACAACGTTCGCAGCGGTGATCGCCACGCCCAACTGGAGAACATCCAGGCTTACTGGCAACGCATGCTCCGCCCCCGCCTGAACGAGGCGGCGTCTGGTGGCGAAATCGATCTGGATGCAATTCAAGCCATGATCACCACCGTGGTCAGCGATATCGATACTCTGGTGATGCATCTTGAGCACAGTACAGAGGCGAAAGTGCGCCTGCTGGGCATGATGCAGATACTCTTCCTGGCACTGATCGCCATCGTGGTATTGATCGCCCTTTATGATGTTCGCCACAATCTGGTGGTGCCTCTGCGCCAGCTCATGGTGCTGGCCCGCGAGGCCGCCCAGCGTAATTTTACCCATCGTTCACAGATACGCGGCAGCGACGAGTTGGCCTTGCTGGGTAACACCTTTAACAAGATGTCTGCCGAGCTGTCTGCAAGCTACGCGGCCCTGGAAGAAAAAGTATCCCGTAAAGAGCAGGAGCTTGAACGCAGCAACCAGGCACTGCGCGTAATGCACGATGCCAGCCGCTCGCTGTACGGTGGTGGTAATGACCTGTGTTCCAGCGCCGCCCCCATGCTGCGCGAACTGGAAACGCTGCTGGACATTGGGCCCATACGGCTTTCGCTGAACGACCCGTTCGACCAGCGGGAAATGCCGGTGCTGGAAACCCACTCGCACACCCGGCCGGAGTATTGCCGCGATCAGGAGTGCAACGCCTGTCTGATCGACCCACTCCCTTTGGATATGGTGGCCTCTGACCAGGCACAATACCTGCTGCTCCCCATCAGCGTAGGCGATACGCTGCTAGGCACAATGGAGGTGTGGTATCCCCAGGAAAGGCTCAACGACAGCACCCGCCGCCTGCTCACCATGCTCGCCGACCAGCTGGCAACGGCGGTATATCTTCAGCGGCGCATTGAAGAACAGCAGCAGGTGACCCTGATCAATGAACGCACCATCATTGCGCGCGAGCTGCATGATTCTCTGGCACAATCGCTCTCCTATCTCAAGATGCAGGTTGCCCGGCTCGAACGCATGCAGCAGAAAGCAGCCCCCCAGGAAGCTCAAACCGCCGTCTTTGATGAATTGCGCAATGGCCTTAACAGCGCCTACCGACAATTACGCGAACTGCTCACCACCTTCCGGCTGAAACTCGACGGCCCGGGTCTGCAGTTTGCCCTGCGCCAGACCGTTGACGAGTTTACCCAGCGCATAGGCGCAAATGTCGAGCTTGACTACGATGTGCCGCCCTACCTGCTTAACCCCAACGAAGAGATTCACGTTCTCCAGATCATTCGCGAGGCGCTGGCCAATACCCATAAACATGCGCAAGCCCACTGGGCGGCCGTCACGGTGCGCTTCGCCAATGCGCAGATGCTGATTCGCATCGAGGATGACGGTATCGGGCTGGAAGACGACAGCTCGCCACCGATGCACTACGGGCTGGTCATCATTCGTGACCGGGCCACTACCCTGAACGGGGAACTGAGCATCACCAACCGCCCCACCGGCGGTGCCAGTGTTGAACTTGTGTTTACGCCGCTGACCGCGCGCCTAATCCAGCAGCAGCCCGCATCGACTGCCAACCACGCTCATACCGACACTCACACCGACACTCACACCGACACTCATACCAACACTCATTTAGGTACAGGGGCCTCTTGATGACACTGTTAACCGCCAATGACACACCTGCCAGCCTGCTGATCATCGATGACCATCCGCTATTGCGTCGCGGCGTGGCGCAGCTGCTCGAGCTTGAAGACGACCTGGCACTGATTGGCGAAACGGGTAATCCCGAGGAAGGCATTGCGCTGGCCCTCGAGCTTGAGCCCGACCTTGTGCTGCTTGACCTGAACATGCCGGACGTCAACGGGCTGGAAGCCTTGCGCCGCCTACGCGAGGCGAACTACAGCGGCCGCGTGGTGATGTTTACCGTCTCAGACCATGAAGACGATGTGGTGGCCGCCCTGCGCACCGGTGCCGATGGTTATCTGCTGAAAGACATGGAGCCCGAAGACATGGTGCGCCAACTGCGCCAGGCAGCGCTCGGCCGTATGGTCATCAGCGAAAGCCTGACCGCCCTGCTGGCCGAAGCCTTGCGCAATCAGCGTAGCGCGCCGACTACTCCCGACGTTCATAGCCTGACCCAGCGCGAGCGCGAGATACTCAAGCAGCTGGCCGGCGGCCTCTCCAATAAACTCATCGCCCGCAAGCTGGATATCACCGAAGGCACCGTCAAGGTACACGTTAAGCACCTGCTCAAGAAGCTCAACCTGCGCTCCCGCGTGGAAGCCGCGGTATGGGCCGTTCAGGAAGGCTTCGACCACTAGGCTTTGTGTGGTTACCTCCAAAGACTTCCTGGTTACTTTTACGTTGAAGCACCCTACCCCCAGCCAACGCTTTTACCTTTAAAATCAGTTATCTCACATCAAAAAGCGACTACCTATCAAGAGGTATGTCGCTGATTTTCAGGCGCTTTCAACCGGTTTCCCAATACCCTTTCCCGGCGTATCTTGCTTTTTAACTGCTACCCGCAGAAAGGTTTTGACGCTAAAGGGAAACCGCCATGAGCAAGAAAAACGCTGATATCGAAACGTGGGATATCGAAAACGAGCAGTTCTGGGAACAGACCGGCAAACGGGTCGCCAACCGCAACCTGTGGATCTCCATACCCAGCCTGCTGATAGGCTTTGCCGTATGGATGATGTGGGGCATGATCACCACCCAGATGCAGAATCTGGGCTTTGCGTTCACCACTGACCAGCTGTTCACCCTGACCGCGACGGCGGGCCTGGCCGGCGCCACGCTGCGCATCCCCGCCTCGTTCATGCTGCGCCTGGCCGGCGGGCGCAACACCATCTTTCTGACCACCACGCTTCTGATCATTCCCGCTGCCGGCACCGGTATTGCGCTGATTAACCCCGGCACGCCGTTCTGGATATTCCAGGCACTGGCGCTGCTTTCCGGCATCGGTGGCGGTAACTTCGCCTGCTCGATGAGCAACATTTCAAGCTTCTATCCCAAGAGTCAGCAGGGGTATGCGCTGGGAATGAACGCAGGGCTTGGCAATTTCGGCGTCACGACCATGCAGATTCTGGTGCCACTGGTCATGACCATCGGTATTTTCGGTGCGATTGCCGGTTCACCCATGGAGTTGCAAAGCGCCAGCGGCACCCTGATTGGCCGTATCGAAGCGGGTACCGATACCTGGATTCAGAACGCCGCCTTCATCTGGCTGGTGTTCTTGATTCCGCTGGCCCTTGCCTGCTGGTTCGGCATGAACAACCTGCGCACCATCTCCCCCAACCCCGGCACACCGTTTCAGGCATTCGGCAAGATTCTAGGGCTCTATGTCGTGGGGATCATTGCGACGGTCATTGGCTTGGCTGCGCTAAACTGGCTGAACATGTGGCTTGCCCTGCCGCTGACCATTCTGGTGACGCTCGCCATGCTGCGCTTGCTGCCAGGCGAGGAGATAAAGCCCAATATTCAAAAGCAGTTCGCCATTTTCCGCGATAAGCACACCTGGGCAATGACGCTGCTGTACGTGCTTACCTTCGGCTCTTTTATCGGCTTTTCTGCGGCGCTACCGCTCTCCATCACTATCATTTTCGGCAACATGATGGACGTTGCCGCCGACGGAACCGTGACCCGCATTATCAACCCGGATGCCCCCAGCGCCCTGACCTGGTCCTGGATCGGCCCGTTTGTGGGTGCGCTGGTTCGCCCTATCGGCGGCTGGATTGCCGACAAGCTCGGCGGCTCTCTGGTAACTCAATTGGTGACCGCTGTGATGATCGTGGCGTCCGTTGCCGCCGGGTACGTGATGATGCTGGCCTACAACGCAACGGATCCCAACCAGTATTTCTGGATGTTCATGCTGCTGTTTATCGTGCTGTTCACCGCAAGCGGTATCGGCAATGGCTCGACCTTTCGCAGCATCGGCTTCATTTTCGACGCCCAGAGCAAAGGACCAGTACTCGGCTGGACAGCCGCGGTCGCCGGTTACGGCTCGTTTATCGCGCCGGTGATGATAGGCGATCAGATCAAGGCGGGTACGCCTGAAGTGGCCATGTACGGGTTCGCCGTTTTCTATGCCATTTGCCTGGTCATCAACTGGTGGTTCTATCTGCGCAAGGGCGCTTACGTCAAGAACCCTTGAAGCCTGCCGCCCTTTTTACGCCCGGGGCCTGGCTCCGGGTTTCGCCCCCACCCCGCTGCGGGAGGACACCATGAAAATCATGATTGCCTACGACGGGTCGCGCAACGCCAAGCTGGCGCTCGCTCAAGTCGTCAACATGTTCCGCTGTAATCAGCCGCTGCTTGTCCTGGTCGGCGTGGTCGAGAACCCGCTCGATGCCACCGATAACAACGAAGCGCTTTTCCAACAGGAGCAGAACGAACTTAAACAGCACCTTCAAGAAGGCGTGGCGTTTGCACTCGGCGAAGGTTTCCAGGCCGAACAGCTACTTGCCGAAGGCGATGCCCGCAAGATGCTTTTACAGGCTACACGCAAGATCACGCCGGACCTGCTGGTCATTGCCCGGCATAGCCACCAGCCCGATGGCGGCATTATCGCCAAGTCTCTGACCTACTTCGTCGATGAACTCGACTACATGACCTTCGGCAGCGTCAGCTCGTTTCTGGCCCGGCGCGCCGAATGTCCTCTATTGATCCTCCCCAGCCCTTGAGCCGCCGCTACCTACCCTTGGGACACAGGATGATACGACCATGAAAGTTTCCGCTGTATTCACGTTTCGCAGCCCTGAAATCCGCGCCCTGCACCTGACCTGGATCGCTTTCTTCATTACCTTCTACGTGTGGTTCAACATGGCGCCACTCGCCTCGAGCATGCTCAAGAGCGTGGATTGGCTAACCCCGGACGACCTCAAGCTGTTCGCCATCTGCAACGTCGCCTTGACCATCCCCGCCCGCATCATCGTCGGCATGGCCCTGGACCGCTTCGGCCCGCGTCGGGTCTTCTCGGTGCTCATGGTCAGCATGTCACTTCCGGCGCTGGCGTTTGCCTTCGGCAACAGCATGACGCAGCTACTCGTGGCACGCCTGGTGTTGAGTTCAATTGGCGCAAGCTTCGTGGTGGGCATTCACATGACCGCTCTATGGTTCAAGCCTAAAGACATCGGCTTTGCTGAAGGCTTCTACGCCGGGTGGGGTAACTTTGGCTCGGCGGTGGCAGCCATGTCACTACCCACCATTGCCCTTGGCATGTATGGCGGCCCCGACGGTTGGCGCTGGGCCATCGCCCAAAGCGCTGTGGTCATGGCGGCTTACGGCGTTTACTACTGGTTCGCGATCACCGACGGCCCCGACGCCCAGGCCCACCGCAAGCCGCGCAAGAGTGCTGCCATGGAAGTCAGCACCTGGGCGGATATGGTCAAGCTGATTATCTGGACGATCCCACTGGTCGGCGTGCTTGCCATCCTGGTCTGGCGTATCCAGTACATGGGATACCTATCGGTCACGGGCGCGGTCGTCGCTTACCTGGCCATCATTGCTATCATCATTTACCAGATCGTCCAGATTCTGCGGGTCAATCTCCCCATTCTGCGCAAGGGTGTGCCGGAGGATGACAAGTACTCGTTCAACAGCGTGGCTGCACTCAACAGCACCTACTTTGCCAACTTCGGTGCGGAGCTTGCCGTCGTGTCGATGCTGCCCATGTTCTTTGAAGCTACCTGGGGGCTGAATGCGGCAACGGCGGGGTTGATCGCAGCCTCGTTTGCCTTCGTCAATCTGGTGGCGCGCCCCATGGGCGGCATGGTGTCAGACCGTATGGGAAACCGGCGCTTCGTGATGCTGTGCTACATGTTCGGCATCAGCGTAGGGTTTCTGCTCATGGGCATGCTCAATGCAAGCTGGCCGCTGATACTGGCCATTGCCGTGACCGTCGGCACGTCGATTTTCGTGCAGGGGGCTGAGGGCGCCACCTTCGGCATCATTCCTTCCATCAAGCGGCGTATCACCGGCCAGATCTCGGGCATGGCGGGGGCCTACGGCAATGTAGGCGCGGTGGTCTACCTGACGATCTATACGTTTGTCACGCCGTCGCAGTTCTTCTACATCATTGCCACCGGCGCGTTTATCAGCTGGTTGATCTGCCTGGTATGGCTCAAGGAGCCAGAAGGCGCTTTTGATGACGAGTATTACGTCTCGTCAGTGGATCGCGATATCGAAGCCCAGGCGCTGCAAAGTGGCAAGCCTTAGACGTTCCAATATCGCTAGCACCAAGGCTCTGCCTGGCCCCCGTAAGGTCAGGCAGAGCCTTCAACAAGCGCGTGACTTCAATCTGGATCGGTAATGTCTTCTATCCAGGTCAGGGCGGCAACGGCGGTCGGAAAGCCGGTAGTGGGAATAGCCAGCATGGCGACCTGCTTGAGCTCCTCGGCGCTGATGCTCTCTTTCAGGGCGCGACGAACGTGGGAATGGACGGCCCCTTCGGAGCGCGAACCAATGGCCAGCGAGAGTTTCACCAGGCGCCGGCTACGCTCATCAAGCGGCCCGGCTTCCGCGCAGGCTTTGCCCAAGGCGGCGTAAGCATCCCATATATCCGGGTACTGGTTGGCAACATCTCCGGCTCCGGAAGGTAAATCGTGCTTGCTCATAGAATACAACCTTGGCGATAACGTATATGAAATTACAGTATAGAAATAAGATGGTTAAATACCACCCGCCCACCGCTAAAGCGAAAATCGGCATTACGCAGGGCTGCTCCATAACGGAAACGGCGCACTTTCCTGCAAGTGGCGCAACTCGGGTTGGTGGGTTTGGGCAATCTGGGTTACGCGCTTTACCCCCTCTTCCAATAAATGCACCTCGATCTGCCGACGGTCTTCGCGGCCCCGGCGCCGCTCTACCAGCGCCAGCTGCTCACAGCGGTCAATCAACGCCACAACACCGTGATGCTTCGCCTGAAGGCGCTCGGCAAGCTCACCGATGGTTGCCCAATCTCTTCCCGGGAACCCGCGTAGATGCAGCAGCAGCTGATACTGAAGAGGCGTCAATTCATAACGGCGGCAGATATCTTCACTATGGCGAAGGAAACAGCGCAGCCGGTAACGAAATTGCGACAACTGCTCAAAGTCGCTTTTATCCAACGTCGATTCTTGGCTCATTCTTCCCTTTTCCTTTGTCACAAGCCTACGGTTCCTTTCGTGACCATAGGCAGACTGTTGATGCGCAGGGCGCTTTCAAACGACAGTATCACAACATGATACAGGTAGCCCATTTAGTCCAGGCCGATGCAGGAGTCTGAAATGAACAAACTTACTTTCTTCAAATTGACGTTCAGTCATCGTGCCGGCTGGAAAGAGCTGCAAGCATCCTCGCCTTCCATTCCGTTACTGGCGTGGCTGGTGGTCTTGCCTCTGGCATTCTTGCCACCCGTCATGCTCTATTATGCAGGCACTCACTATGACGATGCGTTCATGGTCGGCTTTGCGGATCGTGAGTGGCGGTTTATCACCACGGTCATCTTTCTGGCTGAGCTGGTCAGCTTTTTCGCTATCGGATGGGTAATACACGCGGTGGTCAATGGTACTGAAGCGCTATCCATCAGCTATCAAGATGCCTACCTGCTTTCCGCCCTGGCGCCACTGCCGCTGTTCATCTCGTCTCTGGTACTGCTGATACCCAATCTGTTGGTCAATGTCATTGTCATTCTCTCGGCTCTGGGTATTTCCTGTGGCCTGATTTACCACGGATTGCAGGCGCTTTGCACCCACAAGGCATTTGATATGGTTACCATTTCAGTCACCTATACCATCATGGCGGCCTGCGCGTTGGGATGGGGCGTCTTGTTTGCGGTTATCTGGGCTTACTGACGTTGAGCGTTTGCTCATATGCCCAATGCTGGCTAGGCTGACAACAGCCCTTCTTGATGGCTAGGGTTTGTACGAAAAGTCGCTGAGCGAAGGCTAGACAAGGCAAAAATCAGCGAAAAAACGGAGTTTACATGTGTAAATGAGTATTTTGAGCTGATTTTTAACGCCGTATGGCCGAGCGTAAGCAGTTTTCGTACGAGGCCTAAACATCATGATGGGAATTGGAAGCCCGTTCATAAGGAGAGTGAAATCATGTCCAGCCCGGAACATAAGCAGAAGATCTGGAAGATGATCAAGGATATCAAGGTAGGCATGCTGGTGACGCTTGACCACGACACCCCGCGCGCGCGCCCCATGCACCTGGTGCAGGAAGAGTATGACGGCACGCTATGGTTCTATACCCGCCGCAGCGCCGAAAAAGTCTTTGAAGCCAAAAGCGATCATGACGTATGCCTGAGCTTTTCCGATCAGGAAGACGGTGTATACGTTTCGCTATCAGGCAAGGCCAACCTGAACGACAACCGCGAGCTGATCCACAAGTACTGGAACCCCTTCGTGGCCGCCTGGTTCCCGGAAGGCAAGGACGACCCGGACGTCACGCTTCTGGAAATCAAGGTAGAGATGGGCGAGCACTGGAAATCCAAGGAGAGCAAGACCTACCAGCTCTACGAGATTGCCAAGGCCAACCTCAAGAAAGATGCCAAACCGGATCTTGGTGAAAATGAAAAATTCGGTGGTTGATTCCGTTATAAAGCGCCCTGCCCCCAGGGCGCTTTTCCGTTTGGCAGCCTTGATGCTGCTGGGTACCGGAGCAGCCTGGGCTTCTGATGATGCGCCGCAAGGCGGCTCATCCAGCAACTGCGAACCTACCGAGCAGCAGCAGGAAATGCTTTCACTGGTTAACGAGGCGCGCAGCCAATCTAGGCAGTGCGGCACTCAATCGTTTGATTCGGTAGCGCCACTGACCTGGAGCTGCAAGCTTCACGAGGCAGCCCAGGCGCACTCGGAAGATATGGCCGAGAATGAGTACTTCAGCCATACCAGCCCTGAGGGCGTTGGCATCGAACAGCGCGTGGAAGAGCAAGACTATGTATGGCGCGCGGTGGGGGAAAACATTGCCGCCGGCCATATGTCGGCATCGGCCGCGGTGGATGGCTGGCTGGAAAGCCCTGGCCACTGCAGCAATATAATGAACGGCGCCTTTACCCAGATGGGCATGGCCAACGCCGACAACCCGGAATCCCGCTACACCACTTACTGGACCCAGGCACTGGGCCAGCCCCGCTAACCAGGCTGAACGTGCCGGTTCACATGCCTGCACCAGGTTACTGAGCCGGCGTCAGATCCCCATAGTGAACCGCCGTTATCGCATTCTTGGGCGACCCATCCACCAGCTTGGTGCTGTAGGTCAGGTACACGAAGGTTTCGGTTTCAGCGTCGTGCATGCGCACCACGCGCATATTCTTGAACAGCGCTGAACGGCGCTGGGTAAACACCACTTCCTGCTCTTCTACCTCCGCTGGGTTAAACACGATCTCACCCGTTTGCCGACACGCAACGCTTGCCTCGCTGGCCTCTTCGGCAAGCCCCACCGCGCCTGAAAGCCCGCCAATCTGAGAGTAGGAAATATAGCAGGAAATACCCTGCACCTTGGGGTCGTCAAAGCGCTCCACCTCAATGGTGTTATTCGGCCCCAGCATGCGGAACTCGGTACGCACGCTGCCAATATGGGCGTCCTGGGCCAGCAGCGTTGCGGGCAGCAACGCCATCATGGCGGCGAACGAGCCAATGGCAACGCGTTGAGCGAAAAACGGGCGCATGGACATAAGCGTGGCTTCCTTGGGTATTAAGATGAGCGGGAGTGGGAGACTATCAATTTAGGGGCCCAAAAGGGAAACGCGCCGGCAATATGCCCAGCGCGTTATCAGCCGACTCACGGCGTGGCAATATGCGGCTGCCCATTCAGTGAACGCGCAAGCCTTCCGTCTGATACAGCAGATTGACCTCTACCACTCGGCCTTCCACCAGGTGGCAGTACTGGCGCGTCTCGCCCGCTTCCTGACGCGCTCTGACTTCGCCGCCCTCCTGCTCACAGTAATTGACGGCAATCTGCTGCGCCTGTTCAGCGCCAGCGGTGGTGCCCTGGGTCGAACACCCAGCCAGAGCCATCCCTATCAATACCAACAGGCCATAACGAGCCATGCGCTTCTCCCTTTGCGTCAATATATTGAACAGTGGTTATTGGCGTCTTAAAACGTCTACGCTCTCTTCACTATAGTCAATATTTCGGCTTTCCTGGGTTAGGGATGCCAGCAAGGCCGTTATAACCCTGCTGCCATCAAGGCGCTGCCTGCGCGTGACCGATTGGGGGCGTTGATCGCTTGCGTGATCCACTCCCCCGTTCTTGCCAGCGCGTTTAAATCAATACCCGATGCAATACCCAAGCCTTCAAGCATGTACACCACATCTTCGCTGGCCACATTTCCGGAAGCCCCCTTGGCATAGGGGCAGCCACCCAAACCAGCGACGGAGCTATCGATAACGCTTACGCCCTCTTCCAGTACCGCATGAAGATTGGCGAGCGCTTGGCCATAGGTATCATGAAAGTGAGCGGCCAGATTATTCACCGGCACCTGGGCGGCGACTGCCGCCAGCATACGCTTGGCTTTGGATGGCGTGCCGGTACCAATCGTGTCGCCTAGCGATACTTCATAGCAGCCCATCTGGTACAGCGCCTTGGCCACCCGCGCCACCTGCAAAGGGTCGATCTCTCCCTCGTAAGGGCAGCCAAGCACGCAGGAAACATACCCCCGCACGCGCAGCCCGGCTTGGCGCGCACGGTCGACCACCGGCTCAAAACGCTCGAGCGACTCGGCGATAGAGCAGTTGATGTTCTTGTGCGAAAAGGCTTCGCTTGCCGCGCCAAATACGGCGACCTCGTCAACCCCACACTCAATCGCCGCTTCCAGACCTTTCAGGTTAGGCGTCAAGGCTGAATAGACAACGCCAGGGCGACGCTCGATACCCAGCATTATTTCCCGGTGGTCGGCCATTTGCGGCACCCAGCGAGGCGACACAAAACTCGCCGCCTCGATATTGGTACAGCCCGCTTCCACCAGGCGCAGGATGAACTCAAGCTTCAGATGAGTCGGCACGAACTCACGTTCATTTTGCAGACCGTCGCGCGGGCCAACCTCGACCAGGCGTACAGAAGATGGCAGAGCCATGTCTTCTCCTTATCCGTTACGCAACTGTTCAAGTAGCTGCTGGGCGATATCCACCCGCACCTTGCCGCCATCCACGAGTAGCGCCGCGATACGGTCGACTTCCTCGTTTTCAGCACCAGCCATCACCGCAATATTCTTGGCGTGCAGTGCCATATGGCCTTTTTGAATGCCCGTGGTTGCCAGCGCCTTCATAGCGGCAAAATTTTGCGCCAAGCCTACCGCGACGATAATGCGCGCCAAGCGATCCGCCGTTTTCACACCCAAGATATCCAGGCAGTGCCGGGCACTGGGATGCGAGCGAGTAGCGCCGCCCACCAGGCCTACCGGCATGGGCATTTCCAGCGTGCCGGTCAGGTTCCCTTCGCTATCGGCTTCCCAATGCGTCAAGGAACGGTAGCGCCCGGTACGCGCGGCATAGGCATGAGCGCCTGCTTCCACCGCGCGGGTATCGTTGCCGGTTGCCAGCACGACAGCGCTCACCCCGTTCATGATGCCTTTGTTATGGGTGGCTGCGCGGTAAGGGTCCTGATCAGCGAAGCGATACGCGTTGAGCATGCCGTCACGTACCGACTCGCCGCCCAGGTCCTCAAGCGTCCAGGTAGCGCGCGCACGCGCAATGCGCCGATCCGCAAGGTTGGAAAGAATACGCAGGCAGCTGCGGCCACCGCTCCACTGTGCCAGAGAAGGCGCGACAGCTTCCGCCATCGAGTTGACGGCATTGGCGCCCATGGCGTCACGCACATCCACCAACAGATGCACGATCAACATGTTGTCAAGAACGCGCACTTCCAGGTCGCGAAAGCCGCCCCCGTGCTGGAGCAGTACCGGGTCGGTTGCATCACAAATGTTTTTTACCTGTTCGAACTCGGAAAGCAGCCGAAGCCGGGCAAACTCGGGGTTGGGGACATCCAGCAACTGCACCTGCGCAATCATGATGGGTTCTGACGTATCGGTATGAAACCCGCCCGAGGCACGACACTGCCTGGCCGCATTACACACGGCAGCAACCACGGAGGACTCCTCGGTCGCCATGGGTACCAGCTGTTCTTCGCCATCAATAATCAAATTGGTGGCAACGCCGATGGGCAGGTTCAGCGTACCGATGACGTTTTCGATCATGGCATCGGCAGTGGCTGACGAAATATTGCCCATATCAGAGAAATGCGTGCGAACCTCGCTGCCGAGCCCGGCTATTTCGATGACTTTCTCAAGCCGCTCGCTGGGAGGAAGCTGATAAAAACCGGGAATGCGGGATGTGCTGTGTGCCATGGATAATGCCTCTGAACAATTGAGGTTGAACAAGTAAATGAGCCTGAAGCAGACGATTACCAGGACGCTGCATATGCTTCAGGCATGAACCAAGCGGATTAAGCGATGAGTCCTAAAAGCCACGGCGCGGCATATAGCGTCATGAACTGCACGCCGTAGTTGACGCCCCACCGGTTAAGCAGCCCCGCCATCAGTGCCAGCACCATTACGCCTAAAATGCCCATTACGCCGGCATCCATATAGGCAAGCAGCATGACCAGCGAGAAGAACATCGCCAGGAACGCTTCGTGAGGAATGTGCTTGAACACAAAGATGCAGATACGCCGCGCGTACCGAACCGCAATCGGGTAGGTAATCAGCAAAGCGACACCGGCACCCAGGATGCTGGCGATGGTAATTTCAGAAAAACTCATCAAGTGGTGAGCATTCTGCTCAAGCGTCAGCACCGGCGGTGCGTTGAAGAAGGCATTGCCAGGGCCAATCGCCATGGGGCTCATGGGAATGCCCAGCGCCGCTAAGGGAATCAGGATGCCCGCGATGTAAGAGGCGTTGGTGACCGCATCCATTGAAGAGAGCGCGCGGCTGGCCTTATTGACCGTACCTTTTACCCAGCTCGACATGACTTCGCCCAGAAAGATCGTGATGCCGACCGGGCTCATGAAGAACGTGACCGAACCCAGCACGGAGCTTGCCGCCGCCGAGACGGTTTCCTGACGCGTCAGGATACGAAACGGATTGGGTAGCTGGCCTTTTTCATCGTTACCGTAGATCTGGATCTTCTTGGGCTCGGACTCGGCCATTTTGTGGCGTTCACTGTTGACCGTGAGCTGCGCCAGGTTAAACATCATCGGACCAATGGTGATGCCCAAAAAGAACGAGATAAAGACAGTCTGCCCTTCCGGAATGACGCCCATCCCCCAGTACAGGTGCCGCAAGCCCTGAATCAGTGCCGCCAACAGCACAATACTGATCAGGCTGATGACTTTCTCCTTGCTCATCAGGGCAAGGAATACGGCGCCGCCAAAGAATATCTGACTGGCGTACTGACCAAGCACATCGGCTAGCGGTGTTAACAGAAAGGCCAGAAACAGACTGATGGGGATCGCCACCAGCGTACCGATGACAGAACCGGACGCCATTTTACGAATCGCCAGAGTGGCATGGCCTTCCCGTTTTAAAATCAAGGCGTGCTCGACCATAGGGGCCGACATCACCCCGCCCGGTATACCGGCTACTGAAACGGGAATGGAATCGGTCAGCTTCTTGGCAACGATTGCCGCCATAAAGAAAGCCAGCACTACGGGAAGCGGTATGCCCGCGACCACCAGCGCCAGCGTTACCGGGGCCAACACGGCGGTTTCATCAGTACCCGGTGCAACACCTATCGCGGTATAAACGATGACGGCAATGATCGCGGCCGCTAGCATTTGAAGTAATAAGACGGGATCCATTACTACTTCTCCTCACCGGTTTGCAGCTGCCGCTTAGGGCGAAACAGCAGCGCATTGATGAAGAACCCCAGAATAGCGCCGCTCAGCCCCAGAATAAGCGGTAGCGGAGGCTGCGCCGGGGCAAGCAGATAGCCGCCTAGTGTTAACGGCGTCGAAATACACAGTGACAGCAGGAGATCTCTCCCACTCACCGAGTCATCCCACACATTGAGAAACCGATTCTTCTTTTCAGACATAGCGTGTCTCCTTGAATTTATTATGGATGTATCTTTTTTAATGCAGCACATGATGGGTAAACTTGCTGATTACTGACAGGTACAGTTAGCGAAATTGTACGAGGTACTGTACCCATCAAAAGATAGGTACACTGATTTCACCGGGTTGGGTTTAGCCCGTTTTTCGGGAGACACCTACCATGTCGAAATCCAGGCGCGTGGCCGACACCATCCTCAAGGCTATCGAAGAAGGCCGCTTGGCACCGGGTGCCAGGCTCGCTTCTATACGCGAAGCCGCCCGGCAGCATGGGGTTTCAAAAAACACTATTGTGGATGCTTATGATCAGCTGATTGCGCTGGGCAGGTTACGCGCCCGGCAAGGGGCAGGCTTTTTTGTTACCCAGCCACCCGCGCTTGAAGCGCTGAAAAAGACCCACGAGCTCAATGAAGCCGTCGATAGCGTCTCGCTCTTAAGGGAGCAGTTGGTAGGTAACTTTCAGGTGCGGGTAGGCGATGGCCGCGCGCCCGCCAGCTGGATGGGCGGCGCGGCGCTTGCCCGGCAAGCTAAACGGTTAACGTCCATCGGCAATGATGATATCGAGTATGGCGCCCCTCAAGGGTATCTCCCATTGCGGGAAACGATTGCCAGGGTACTGGCCGGGCGCTCCATTCACGCCTCCCATGAACAGATACTGCTGACCTTCGGCGCCAATCACGCTTTCGATCTTATTATTCGCCACCTGATCGCCCCCGGTGATCGCGTTCTGGTGGAAACGCCAGGCTATTACCCGTTATTTGGCAAGCTGCGCCTGGCCAAGGCAAAGCTGATTGGCGTTTCACGCAATCATGAAGGGCTCGACCTTGATGACCTGGAGCGCAAGATTATTCAATATCGCCCCAACGTTTTCTTTCTACAGCCCAATGCTCACAACCCGACGGGTTCTACCCTGTCACTTAACCAGCTGTACCGGTTACTGACACTCGCCGAGCGCTACAACCTCATACTGGTGGAAGACGACGCCTTTGCCGACTTGCTCCACCGTGGAAGCGCCCACCTGGCGGCACTGGATGACCTGAGTCGCGTAATTTACGTAGGCACGTTCTCCAAGACGCTTTCCACCGGCATTCGCTCGGGCTATTTAGCGGCCAACCCTGCGCTGGTCAATGCGCTTACCGATATCAAGATGGTCACCGTCGTTAACAGCTCAACCTTCAGCGAGCGGCTGATTCACGACATGATTACCCACGGGCGTTACCGCCGCCACCTGGTACAGCTACGCGAACGGATTACCAAGGCCAGCGCCAGCACCATTACCGCGTTGAAAGAAGTGGGGCTTGAGAATATAGAGGGGCCGGGAGAGGGTTACTACTTATGGGCGCGCCTGCCGAACAACATTGATGCAATGCAACTGGCCAAAAAAGCCTCGGACGAAGGTATTTTTATTGCGCCTGGCAGCATATTTTCACTACGCCCTAACGGGCCGGATGCATCGTCCATGCGTATGCATATTGCGTATGCGAATGATCATCGGTTTTTGGGGTTTCTTGAGCGTTGTTTGGGGTAGGGTTTGGCCTGGCAGGAGTCGAAAACAAAACATAAACTATTAATTAATATACGTTTTTATAAAATATAATATATTATACCACTCTGTATACCAGAATCTCTATTTACACCCTTCTAACCGTTGCCCATCAAGCGTGGTAATTATATTTGTGACATGTACTGATTACTTAGGCCAAAATTTTAATTTTAGATAAAACTAATATAATAAATCTTTCTGTTACAAGCGTAGAACGCAGCAGAAAAAATTGTCAGTCAGTAGAGCCTTGTTAGACCTCATTTTGCCCAAGGTGCTACTTTCAGCAACAAAGATGCATTATTGTAGGTATATTTTTTTTCGTACTTACTTGTGACCACCTCAATTAAACGCAATGCTTTTTTGTAATAATCAACCGCCGCATTCACGTTTTTTACAAGTTCAGCATACCTCATTTTAATAGCGTCCTTATCGCTGGGGAGCGACTGAATTACAGAAAAATCTAAACTCGCATCATGCTTATTAATTTCGCTGCTCAACTTATTCAGGTCATGTCCAGTCATCCGTACGCCAAGAGCTTGTTTCAAATACACCTTTAAGGTTTTTTCAATTGCTAAATGCAGTTCCCAGCAGCCAATTGATGCTTGAGAGGATTTAAATGACAAAATATCTGTAATAGATTTTTCAATATGACCCCATATTCCCTGAGCCATGTTAGCTGCATCTTTATCAAGACCATATGCCGAATTGATGTTAAGGTTAATTTTTCGAGTCAAAGAAACCACCTCGCTAAACTCTTTCGATAACTTATCCATCTCATCTAAGGAAAGCCTTTCCAAATCAATCTTTGTTTGAGCCATATCTACTATGGATTCCGCCTTGCTCAAGTGATCAGGAAACGTAAGCCATGCTGTTTCATATGGAACCTCTACTTTGCTTGTAGTTGCGGGGATTCTGACTAAAACAGGATGTCCATAAGGAGTAATAATTCCAGAATAATTTTTATCAGTCGGACCTTTAGCTAATTCCCCATATTTATCCCAGTACCAGTCATTGACTAAAGGTATTAACCCTTCAAAAAATGCTTTACTTTTCAAAAGCTCCTCTTTATTTTCAAAGCTTGAATCGATAACAGCTATATCTACAAACAAATATGCAGCATGCATAAAACGATCAAATATAGGCACATTTAATTTTTTCAGATGCTCGTCAATAAACGGCATATGCTCATAAACTGCTTCTTTAATTCCATATTCACTCATTACGGATGATCCATCTAGCTTAATACAGCTTTGATATCTTGGTTACACTACTACCAAGTCTACACCATTGACGCAGTCTAACTTTAGACTTAAAATCAAGAGCGAAATGATAGATATCAATGTTGCATACATTTAATTTAAAGAGACTCTATCTTATTAAGATATATTGAATAAAAATCCATAAAAACATTATCAACCAATATCAGCAATGAGAAATAAATAAAATAATTATCATACCTATAATTTTTATGTGCAAGTGTTTTTAAAGTAGGTAAGTTTTGCTGATATGACAAAGTATTATGTGCAACTCTATTTCTGTGCTTATATAGATATCCTTCATAAATATCACCCAGACCTAGATCGTGATCATCTGTCATAGAAATATTCTTTTTATTTTGAAATAAGTTGCTTTTATCTTTAGCAAAGTATTCCCCCGTTATTTGAGCCCAAACTTCCTTGTATTCTGAAAAATTTCTATACGCCCATATTATCAGATTAGTATCTTTGAAGATTTCATTAATAGACAAGTTCGTTTTGTCTAGAATGAGCTGTCGATCAATAGGGATTTGTGCAAAATCTATAGACCCATGCTTTATTATCTGTCCTACTAGATCTTTATATACTGCTGTTTTTTCTTTTAAATTAGAACACTCTCCCACTCTATTTATAGTGAATCTATAGTACCTATATTCATAATCATTGGTAGCTAGCTCCCAGCAAATGCACTTCATTTTTTGCTCTTGAGCACCTGTCATTTTTAAAAAAATCGATTGCATAACATAATCACATAACGGGTATGTTTCAATACCATCACCTACACCTGCACTTGCCGGTATAATTTCTTCCAAAATCTTTGCAATTGGAGATAGAATAAAACCATTATGAATCATAACTAACATGATCTCCGTAAATTGATATTGATCTAGCCACCCTTTCTCTTAGATGACCTAGATTATTAGGACTTCTCTGATGCGATGAAGATGTCTTAAACGTACTCACAGCGCTATCTAAACCTTGCTTAAGACCTTCCTTATCAGAAAAATCAATTTTTTTCTTTTTATAGACCACATAATAGACAGCACCAAATAAATATGTATCAACATCTACAATGGAAGCATGAGTAGTAAACACACCCAGCTCTCTTAAAACTTCTTCAAGCACAAGAAGTTCATCATTATATTTCTTACCTGGAAAAACAGATGAGAACTTTCCATACATACTAGATTCTTCATCACTAATAGCAGTATAGATATACTCTTCATAATAGTTTTCCATCTTTTGCTTATATCCGCGTACAATTACGCCTTCACCACCTTCCTTATTATATTGTGCGATAATAGACAAATACCTAATAAAATCTGCTTTAGTTTCGCTACTAATAAGTTTAATCTTGATTTCATCAAAAAAACTTGGTGAGAAAAGGTCTTGAAGATCTTGGTCCAAAAAATATAAGGAAGCTCTGCTCTCTTGAGGCAAGAGTGTCTCGCCTTGAATATTAATATTTCTAAACACAGATGAATAGTACTTTTGCTGTGCTTTTTCACAAGACGTTTGAGGGACTAAATATGAAAACCCTAAAAAATTACTCTCTAGAAACTCATCATCAACATTTAAATTTGTTTTTTTATAATTACCTTCTTTAATTTCACTAAGTATCTCGACTTTAGTTCGCCCCCTATCGGCCAACTTTGATATATTCCATTCTAAAACATTATCAAATAAATTATCATCTTGATCATCTTCATCATTATCACTCGCGAAAAATTCGATCGTTTTTTTATAAGTTTGCACATCTGGATATAGACCAAGATATGCTAATAATATACTGGTGATTCGTTGCTGACCATCTAATATGTAATTTATGGTTGATTCATCCTTTTTAAAAGCTCCTATTGTTACTGGAGGAACAAACTCCTTATTTCTAAATGTAGAAATCAATGTTTCTACTTTTCTCTCATCCCAAACAAAATATCTTTGGTACTTTGGAAGAATAACATTTCCTTTTAGCACTAAATTAACCCAATGCTTAAGGGAGTACTCGCCATAATACACTTTATTATCCATTTTACATTCTCCTTTATAAAAGACATAAATACTAACTTTCAATATTCGCTATCAATGACAGGCAACTATCTTCACCAGAAATCTAATTAAACATAGAAATATAGCCTTCCGAATTTTTCTTAAGCTTCTTACTTTTTATGATTCATTCAAATTGGACTATATGTTCAAAAGTCTTGCGCCTGTTGCGTTTTTTAATAATCTCACTTTAAGTAATCAAAAGTTACTGGTGAATCCCAAATCAATGTTTACAAGCAAATTATCTCCCATAAGCACCATATTTCATCTCATTATATTTAAGCAGTATTCATCATTTCCATACGCGCGCACAACCCAATCATCTGAGACTTTAGACCACACTGTATCGCCTACATTAGGAACTCACTGTTGTCGACAAGCCTTCCCAGGAAGGTCTCATTCTGCTATCGACCAGCCTATGACCAAGCTTTAAGCCCATTACTTCAACTTACCTTTTGAAAGCTCATAAACCCGCATCGCATGACTCCCATGCAGCCTAATCCCCCCTACAGCCCAGCAACAGCGGGCTTTGGCCCAATTTGCAGGGTGCATGAATAACTACCCCACAAGCAAACACCGCAGGCGGGTGGGGGACAACGCGCCGTAGGGTGCTGCGATCTTGGGTGGGCCTGCACACTAACCGTTCCATATAGCCGCTGTGTGCCACGCTCGTGCCATGCAACGAGAAAGCCACGCAAAGGACAATACCCCAAGTTTAATTTTACCTTTCACAGCATGAATACTGAGGCCTTGCTAGGACTATTTAGGAACGCTCTTTTTCGCTGCCAGCAAAGCATGAGAGAGCTTCCTAGCTTAATAAGTCGAACCTACCATACTGAAAGCGCATAACCCCGCATGAATTCGCATAATTTTCATGCACCCATTTTTCACCAGCCAGCCCATCAGTGGCGCGGCTTGGCGGCATTTGCAGGGGTGCATAAAAACCAACACATTTAGCACGCGGGCGGGGCGGGGTGTCGATAGCGCGCCGTGGGGCGCGGCCGGTACGCGGGTATGAGGTTGGCAACATCCTTGCCAGACGATCTATGGCCGCGCTCAGTAGGTGCCCTTCTCTCGCTAAGCCCTAACATACGAACGCCCCACACAATGACGGGGCGTTCGCAGGTCAAGAAGCCGGCAGTAGACAGGCCGCCCCTCACCTTCGCGCCATGAAAATCCGCAAGCCTTTCACGATCGATATCAAAGCCCCAATACCTCCCACAACAAAAAGCCCATAGGCAATATTGGGATTGGCCAAGGCGGGATAAACCTCGCCGGGATTTTCACCATGCAGGATGAATATGCCTACGCCGATCAATAGAAACGAGGGGCCGGCGAGCAGCTGTAGTTTTATGTCTTCCTTTGTCATGAATGGCGTCCCTGTAGGCGGTAAAAAATAATAGTGCTAGAAGGTTAGGTATCGATGGCGCTGAATCGCGGCAGTATATTGAAACATGGAAACCAACCAACTCGTCTGGCAGCATAACTGAACCTTAGTTGACTCCCAATTTGGGAGCAACTACACTACTCCCAAATTGGGAGGAAGCATGAGGGTAATATCTAAACGCACGCTAAGAAAATTCTGGGAAGCTGGCTATGATGACGCTAAAACGCCCTTGGTTGAATGGCATAACATGATGATCAAGGCGTCATGGGCTACACCTCAATTGCTCAAAGCCGATATTGGAACGGCCAGCATACTCAAGTCAGGTCGTGTCGTTTTTAATATCGGAGGCAATAAGTACAGAGTAATTGTTTCAATTCGCTACGACCTGCAAATTGCCTGGGTGCGCTTCGTAGGTACGCATGCTCAATACGATGACATTGATGCGGAGACTATATGATGAATATTCAGCCAATTCGTAGTGACACCGACCTGGATCGTGCCTTCGCTCGGATGGAAGAACTATGGTCCGCTGAGGCAGGCACTCTGGAAGCTGATGAGATGGAGGTGCTCTCTATTCTGATCGAGAAATATGAAAATGAGCATTATCCGATCGGCCCATCCGACCCAGTAGAGGCCATTAAATTTCGCATGGAGCAGCAGGGCCTCACTCAGCAGGACCTTGTCCCCTATTTTGGCACCAGCGGGAGAACCTCGGAGGTCTTGCATCGTAGGCGCGGGCTCAGCCTGAGTATGATCAAAAAGCTGCACACCGGACTGAAGATCCCCTATGAAAACCTTTTAGGCGAAACTACTGACGTCTAGCTTATGCTTGGGCATACCGCCCCGCTACTTCCGCGCAACATTCCCACCAGGGAAGCAAGTACTCGGCCCATCGGAACTGACAAACCAGCGCGCGCCCCCGTTTTGGCGTGAATGCTCCTGCCCCCGCCTTGACGGGGGCAAGCTACATGCCCGATACATTCAACTCAATCAAAGCACCATCGCCGCGACCCAGCCAAATACAATCAAGGGGATATTGTAGTGCAGGAAGGTCGGCACCACACTATCCCAGATATGATCGTGCTGCCCATCGGCGTTCAAGCCTGCCGTGGGGCCAAGCGTTGAGTCTGACGCAGGTGAACCGGCATCGCCCAGGGCGGCGGCAGCGCCTACCAGTGCCACGGTCGCCATTGGCGAGAAGCCGAAGTTCAATGCCAGAGGTACATAGAGCGACGCAATAATGGGAATAGTCGAAAAGGACGAGCCGATCCCCATGGTAATGAACAGGCCCACCAATAGCATGATCAGCGCAGCCAGGCCTTTGTTGTCACCGATAAGCTCGGTAGAGCTCGCCACCAGCCCTCCAACTTCGCCGCTTGCCTGCATCACGCTGGCAAAGCCCGCCGCTGAAATCATGATAAACCCGACCAGTGCCATCATGCGCATGCCTTCGGTAAAGATACCGTCCTGCTCATGCCAACGAAAAACACCGCTCATGGAAAGCAAGGCAAACCCGAAGATCCCCCCGAGTACCATGGAGCCGGTCATCAGCTGTACGGTTACCGTACCTAGAAGCGATATGACAAGCATGGCTTTTTTCCAGCCCACCAGATGACGCGCGGCGTTTCGAGCCGACTCCTTACCATGGGCCAGTTCACGGTCCTGGTAATCACGCCCTTTGCGATAACTCCAGAATATCGCCACCGCGAGACCCAAGGCCATCCCACCAATGGGAATCGCCATTGCCAGTGGCACCATTTTACGCGTCACTTCAAGCCCTAGCGCCGCCCCACTCTCATTCAGGTTAGCCAGAAGAATGTCATTGAGAAAAATGGCCCCAAAGCCCACGGGCAATAGCATATAAGGCGCCGTGATCCCGAAGGTAATCACGCATGCCACCGCCCGCCGATCAAGCTTCAAGTGGTTCATCAACTTGAGAAGCGGCGGCACCAGTACGGGAATGAAAGCGATATGCACAGGAATCAGATTCTGGGAACTGACCGCTGCCGCCAACAAGGCGGCAAGAAGGGTATACGTTATCGTGCGGCGGCCGTCTGATGAGCCATCCAGCTGAAAGCGCTGAATAGCCCGGTTAGCTAGAAGCTCGGTAATCCCCGAACGGGACAAGGCAACGGCAAAAGCCCCCAGCACCGCGTAGGACAATGCAATGGTGGCGCCATTGCCTAGCCCCTCATTAAAGGCATCAAGGATCTCACCAATGGGCATTCCCGCGTACAACCCGCCTACCAGAGTGGCCACGATGAGGGCAAACACAACCGAAACGCGAGCAAGACTCAAGCCGACCATCACCAGGATAGCCAGTACGATAGCATTCATGGAAAGCCTACTTTGTTATTGGATGAACAATGGGCTGTCCCTACGGCCTAGCACCGCAGGGAAGCATGGAAGGGTTCAGTGCTGGCTTGGCAGAGTGTGCGGATGCATCAGCGGGCTCAGCACCCGGTCACGCAGCAGTTGGCTGGCGGCTTCGATATCCGGCGCAAAGAAGCGGTCCTGGTTGTAATGGCTTACGCGCGCGCGAAGCAGTTGCCGCGCTTGCTCTAGCGGCTGGGTCGTGGTCAAGCCTTTGCGCATGTCCAGCCCTTGGCACGCCCCTAGCCATTCGATAGCCAGGATGCCGCATACATTCTCTGCCATTTCCCACAGGCGCTTACCGGCAGCGGGCGCCATGGAAACATGGTCCTCCTGGTTGGCCGAGGTAGGCAGGCTGTCCACGCTGTGAGGATGCGCCAACGCCTTGTTTTCGCTCGCCAGCGCCGCAGCCGTTACCTGTGCGATCATGAAGCCGGAGTTGACCCCGCCGTTCTCGACCAGAAAGGGCGGCAGCTGCGACATGTGCTTATCCATCATCAAGGAGACACGCCGCTCGGCCAGCGAGCCGATCTCGGCAATCGCCAGTGCCAGATTATCGGCGGCCATGGCGACCGGCTCAGCATGAAAGTTACCGCCGGAGATGATGTCGTCCTGCTCGGCGAATACCAGCGGGTTATCTGACACTGCATTGATTTCCACCGCCAGCACGTCAGCGGCTTGGCGGATCTGTGTCAATACAGCGCCCATTACCTGCGGCTGGCAGCGCAGCGAGTAGGGATCCTGCACCTTGTCGCAGTTGGCATGCGAGTCACCCACTGCGCTGTTTTCACCCAGTAGATGCCGATAAGCGGCGGCGGCATCAATCTGTCCTTTCTGGCCGCGAACGTCATGAATACGTGCGTCGAAGGGCGAGCGCGACCCCAACGTGGCCTCTACGGTCAATGAGCCACACACCGTTGCCGCCGCAAACAGATCTTCGGCGTCAAACAGGCCGCGCAAGGCATAGGCGGTCGATACCTGGGTACCGTTCAGCAGCGCCAGCCCTTCTTTAGGCGCCAGGGTCAGCGGGGTCAGGCCTGCAATTTCCAGCGCTTTTTCGGCGGATACCCACTCGCCCTTGTAGCGCGCCTTGCCTTGTCCCAGCAGCACAACACTCATGTGCGCCAGCGGCGCCAAATCACCGGATGCCCCGACCGACCCCTTGAGAGGAATATGCGGATACACTTCTGCATTGATCAGCGCGACGAGCGCATCCAGCACCTCACGGCGTATGCCGGAAAAGCCTCTGGCAAGGCTATTGACCTTGAGTACAATGATCAACCGCACCAGCGCATCATCAATCGCCACGCCCACGCCCGTGGCATGAGAAAGCACTAGAGAGCTTTGTAACGCTTCAAGGTCTTCGTTGGCGATGCGCGTCTGGGCCAGCAAGCCGAAGCCGGTATTGATGCCATACACTGTGCGGTTCTCACTGACCACACGATTGACACAATCCACGCTGCGCTGGATATCCGCATCGGCGCTTTTGGGCAGCGTCACAGGGACGTGCTGTTCGTGGATCTGACGCGCTTGAGCAAGGGTCATCTTGCCGGGCTGAATGTCTAAACTTTTCATTTCATCGCCTTTAGAGAAAGGAAGGCGGTTATCCCACCTTCTGATTTCTTGTATTTTGTGGGCTTTATTTATCGAGCATCGGCAAATCAAGGCCGCTTTCGCGGGCGCACTCCTTGGCGATGTCATATCCCGCATCGGCATGGCGCATCACGCCGGTGCCCGGATCATTACGCAGCACACGGCCCAGCCGCGCATGCGCATCATCGCTACCATCACACACGATCACGACACCGGAGTGCTGGGAATACCCCATGCCTACCCCGCCGCCATGGTGCAACGAGACCCAGGTAGCCCCACCGGCAGTATTGAGCAGCGCATTGAGCAATGGCCAATCCGATACCGCATCGGAACCATCCATCATCGCTTCGGTTTCCCGGTTGGGGCTGGCAACTGAGCCGGAATCCAGGTGGTCACGGCCGATTACGATGGGCGCCTTCAGCTCACCATTCTTGACCATTTCGTTGAAGGCCTGACCCAAGCGGGCACGGTCCTTGAGACCCACCCAGCAAATACGTGCTGGCAGTCCCTGGAAGCTAATGCGCTCACGCGCCATATCTAGCCAGTTGTGCAAGTGTGGGTCGTCGGGAATAAGTTCTTTAACTTTCTGGTCGGTTTTGTAAATGTCCTCGGGGTCGCCGGATAGCGCTACCCAGCGGAAAGGCCCGACCCCTTGGCAAAAGAGCGGACGAATATAGGCAGGCACAAAGCCCGGGAAAGCAAACGCGTTTTCCACGCCCTCTTCCATCGCCATCTGACGAATATTGTTACCGTAGTCAAACGTGGGTACGCCCATCTTTTGGAACTCGAGCATCGCCTGCACATGCACCGCCATCGATTGCTTGGCAGCTTTTACGGTGGCTTCCGGCTCGGATTTGCCGCGCGCGACGTACTCGTCCCAACCCCAGCCGGAAGGCAAATAGCCGTGCAGCGGGTCGTGGGCGCTGGTCTGGTCGGTGACCATGTCCGGTTTGATACCACGCTTGACCAGTTCCGGCAGCACATCGGCGGCGTTAGCGCACAGGCCGATAGAGATCGCCTTGCCTTCGGCGGTATAGCGCTCGATACGCGCTAGCGCGTCATCAAGGTCGTCCGCCTGCTCGTCCAGGTAGCGAGTACGCAAGCGGAAGTCGAGGCTCGCCTGGCGGCATTCAATATTAAGCGAACACGCCCCGGCCAGCGTTGCCGCCAACGGCTGAGCGCCGCCCATGCCGCCCAGTCCCGCGGTAAGAATCCAGCGCCCTTTGAGTTCGCCGTCGTAGTGCTGGCGGCCAGCTTCAACGAAGGTTTCATAGGTGCCCTGCACAATGCCCTGGGAACCGATATAGATCCACGAGCCGGCGGTCATCTGGCCGTACATCATCAGGCCTTTACGATCCAGCTCATTGAAGTGTTCCCAGTTCGCCCAGGCAGGCACCAGGTTGGAGTTGGCAATCAACACCCGGGGGGCATCTTTATGGGTTTCAAAAACGCCTACGGGCTTGCCGGACTGCACCAGCAGGGTTTGGGTGTCCTCCAGGCGCTGCAAGGTTTCAATGATCTTGTCGTAGCACGCCCAGTCACGTGCAGCGCGCCCGATGCCCCCATAAACGACCAGATCTTCAGGGCTTTCGGCTACATCTGGATGGAGGTTATTCATCAGCATGCGCAGCGGCGCTTCGGTCAACCAGCTTTTACAACTCAATTCAGTACCGGTCGGGGCAATGATCTTGCGTGAAGCATCGTGACGTTTGTCGTTGGACTGCATGGCGTCATTCCTCATGTGTTTATGTTCGTTATTCGATGTGCGGAGACAGCACGCTTTTCGGCTATCCAGCGCTAGTTCTTGGTAATGAGCTATTGGTAATCAGCTATTGAGCGTCAGCGAATGTATGAGTCGCGCTGCCGCCCGGGCGGTGCGGTTGTCGATATCCAGGCGGGGGTTGAGTTCGGCTACATCAACCAGGCGCAGCTTGCCGCTGTCACGGATGGCTTCGGCCAGCGGCTCTATCAAGGCAAGCGCAACACCGTGCGACGCTGGCGCACTCACCCCCGGCGCTTCGGCTGCGGGCAGTACGTCGAGGTCGATCGACAGGTAAACGTGATCGCAGCGAGCGATAAAGCGCTGTAAATCTCTAATGATGGGCTCAAGGCGCAGCGCACTGATCTCATGATCTTCGCGGATCAAGGTGCCAAGTTCCGCAGCGCGCTTGAACAAGCCTTGCGTATTGGCCGCACGGCTGACGCCCAGGCAGGCGTACCGAAACGGCCAGCCTTGGGCCTGACACTTCTCGGCAATCTGGGCGAAGGGTGTGCCCGAGGAGCGCACGTGTGCGGGGTCACGCAGATCAAAGTGTGCATCCAGATTGATGATGCCAACGCGAGGCGCGGCTGCTTTAGCTTCAGAATCTTCAAGCTCAAGCTCTTCTCGTGTAAAAAACTGGGCCAGACCGCGCCAGCTGGCATACGCCACTTCATGCCCCCCGCCCAATACAATAGGCAGGTGGCCTGCGGTCAATATCGATGCCAATCGATCAGCCAGCGCCTGCTGTGCGGTTTCAAGCGCGTCGTCGTTACATTGCACGTTGCCTGCATCATAAGCCGGGCCTTTGCGGTGCCAGGCCAGTGGTGCCAAGGCGCGGCGCAAGGCGCCAGGCCCTTCTGAAGCCCCCAGGCGGCCTTGATTACGCGCCACACCGGCATCACTTTCAAAGCCAATCAATACACACCCGGGAGGCGCGTTATCGGCGAGTGGCTGAATGCGCTGATGCCAGCGGTCGCTATCGGGCTCAGGGTCGGTTCGCCCCTGCCATAGCGACATATCGATAGGTGAATCAGCGGCCATGGGTCAACGCTCCCTGAAAGATGCGCTGGCGCAGGCGGCCCGGCTGCACGGCGTAGGCAAGCTCAGCGGGGGTATCGATATTCCATACACACAGGTCCGCCGCGCCACCTTCGTAAAGCCGCCCCTGCCCTTTCAATCCAAGCGCCGCCGCGCCGTTGGCGGTCATGCCGGAAAGCGCTTCCTGAGGCGTCATGCGAAACAGCGTGCATGCCAGGTTGAGCATCAAGGTGGTCATGAAGATCGGCGAGCTGCCCGGGTTAGCATCCGTTGCGACCGCCATCGGCACTCCCGCTTCGCGCAAGGCGGCAATCGGCGGCTGCTGGGTTTCACGCAGGGTATGAAAGGCCCCCGGCAGAATGACGGCGACGCTACCCGCTTCACGCATGGCCGCTATGCCGGCGTCATCGAGATACTCAATATGGTCAGCAGACAGCGCCCCATGGCGGGCCGCCATCGCCGCACCGCCAAGGTTCGAAAGCTGCTCGGCATGGGCTTTTATCGGCAGCCCGTGGGCCTTGGCAGCCTTGAAAACCCGCTCGCATTGCGCGACGGAAAAGGCGATTTTTTCGCAAAACACATCGACGGCATCGGCCAATGACTCAGCCGCTGCGGCAGGAATCATTTCATTGCATATCAGATCGATATAGCCATCGCTGTCGTTTGCATACTCCGGTGGCAAGGCATGAGCGCCTAGCAGCGTAGTGACTACACGTACAGGCAATGCCTCGCCCAGGCGCCGGGCGACACGCAACATCTTCAGCTCGCTGGCTACATCAAGCCCATAGCCAGACTTGATCTCGACAAGCATCACACCATCATCGACCAGCGCCTTCAAGCGCGGCAAGGCCGAATCAAAGAGCGCTTGCTCGCTCGCTTCACGCGTCGCGTGAACAGTACTCAGGATGCCGCCACCACGGCGCGCAATGTCTTCGTAGCTGGCACCTTCCAGACGCGCCTCAAATTCATCGGCACGTCCACCACCGAATACCAGGTGTGTGTGGCAGTCCACCAGGCCAGGCGTCATGACGCCGCCGCGCCCCATATCCTCACATCCCGAGGCAAGAGCCTCATTGAAGTCCGTCATGGGTACCAATACGTCAATATGGCCACCTTGAGTGATGACTGCCATCGGCGCTGGCAGCGTTTCATTACCATCAAAAACGCTCATATCGCGCCAGATATAGCGGCTCTGCTTGGTAGACATGACAACCTCCTCTGGGTAGATATAATGTATATACAATTAAACCTACCTTCGATTCTTCGTCAAGCAGCACCACCATGTAATAAGTAAGTATTACTGCCCTAACAAACGCTGTCTAAAAAATATAAAAACTTTAATTACAATAACTTGTAAAAATAATCTTGTATAAAATAAGTAGTATTCCAATCGCTAAATTAGACTAATGTCTATTTCAAATAGCTATACGGAAACGGGATGTAGGGGTAATTTGTTGTATATACATAACAACATCACTCACCCATATTCAAAACAATCCAACAATTCGGGGCACACCCATGAACCCAACAGATTCTCGCTCCGGCCAGCGGACCAGTGCTGCCACCATGTTCAAACTTTTTGTGCCTAGCGCCCTGGGCATCCTGATTTTCTTTGTGCCTATCGAGCTAGGAGGCAGGCGCACCATACTGCTCGACCATATGGTTACAGGGCTGCGTTCCTTGATGGGCGACTACAGCGGTATCTATGCACTGGGGATGATCGTGGCGGGTGCGGCTTATCCACTACTAAAAGGCTACTGGCGGCGAACACTCACCGAAGCCATTTTCAGCGTATTGAAAATCGTGGGCGTGGCTGTTGCGGTAATGGCGCTGACGGGTTGGGGCCCTGCTTTTCTGCACGCCCCGGATATGCTGCCCTTTCTGTTCGAGAAGCTGGTCATTCCGGTAGGCTTGATCGTACCGATTGGTGCTATCTTTCTAGCGCTGCTCATCAGCTATGGATTGCTGGAGCTGATCGGCGTACTGGTGCAGCCGGTCATGCGACCTATCTGGCGAACGCCCGGCCGCTCGGCCATTGATGCCGTCGCCTCTTTTGTAGGCAGTTACTCGATTGGCCTTTTGATCACCAATCGCGTCTATCAGGCAGGCCAGTACTCGGCGCGGGAAGCGGCTATTATCGCCACCGGTTTTTCAACCGTATCAGCGACCTTCATGATTATCGTGGCCCGCACTCTGGATTTAATGAGTATCTGGAATTTGTACTTCTGGCTCACTCTGTTGATCACGTTCATTGTCACGGCGATCACGGTCAGGCTACCGCCGCTGGCCAATATGGATGACCAAAAAAACGATGGTGAGCCCGAGGCCGTGCCAGGAAAACGTTTGAGTACGGCCTGGCAAGCAGGCACGGAGATTGCGGCAAAGGCGCCCAGCCTTCAGCGCAGCGTGGCGCTCAACTTTAAAGAGGGGCTGATAATGGCCATCAGTATCCTGCCAACGATAATGTCGGTAGGCCTGATAGGGCTGCTTATTGCCAAGTACACGCCCCTGTTCGAATGGCTCGGGTGGTTGTTCTACCCTTTTGTCGCCATTTGGGGATTAAGCGACCCGGCGGCGCTGGCGCAAGCATCGGCTTCAGGGTTGGCAGAAATGTTCCTTCCGGCCCTGCTAATGGCAGAAGCCGATTTTGTGGCCCGTTTTGCGGCCGGCGTGGTATCGGTTTCCGGAGTACTGTTCTTTTCTGCGTCCATTCCGTGCATTCTTTCGACCAGCATTCCGATTTCCGTTGGGCGCATGCTGGTCGTATGGTTCATGCGTGTGGCTTTGAGCTTGCTGCTGGCCGTACCCACCGGCTACCTGGTTCAATCGCTGATCAGCTAAGCTCTGGCTTTCAACACAGAGGTCGGAATATCCGGCCTCGTGGAGTAGGCCTCAACGCCCTGCTTCAGGCGTTTTTCCGTTGCAAGGAAGAGCGTAACTTGTAACGGTCTCCCGGATGAATCAGGCACGCATAGCTGATGAGGTGCTCACCAGACCAGGTGCGGCGCACCATGCTCAAACAAGGGGCCTGAGTGTCAATGCTTAGCCATTTCGCCGTCTGAGTATCAACGAGTATCGCCTCGACGATATGCTCCATATCCGTCATCGGGCAGGCAGCCACCAGCACCTCATTAGGTGTATGCAACGAGAAATCGGTTTCGAGGTAGTTAGGCACCCAGCGCGGATTGACGTAGCGATTCTCTAGCTGAATGGGAACTTCATTTTCATAGTGCACCAACAGCGTATGGAACACCCGGCTGCCGAGCCTCACGCCCAATCTCAGCGCCACCTCATCGTCGGCTTCAATGGCTTCTTGCTTTAGCACTTCGTTATGGTAACGATGCCCACGGGAAACGACTTCTTCGGCAATGTTATAGACCTCGACCAAAGAAGATTCGACTTTCCGGTCCGCCACAAAAGTACCAACCCCTGATTGACGTACCAGATACCCTTGCTGCACTAGATCCCTGATCGCCTTGTTCGCCGTCATTCGACTGACGCCAAAATCCTTGGCCAGCTGCTCTTCGGCAGGGATTTGATGATTGAGTTGCCAATCACCCGACTGAATCTTGTCCAGAAGATGCTGACGGATCTGCTGGTAAAGAGGAGGGCTAGTCATGTAGCTCCTATTCGCTAATGGCAGTTTGTATATACAGACATTTTACGCGTCACGTGCCACGAAAGGATACACTTCAGCAATCTAGTGCAATCTGTTTCAAGAGCAAGCTGTTTCAAGAGCAAGCTCATGGACATCGACTAGAATTGATTCAGCTTAACGAGATGACCACTTCATAAAATCATGAAGCGCAGGAACTTGCAGTCTCATGTCATCTGAAAACTCATACTCGTCATCTGGCGTTTGGCTAGTCGCGTAAGCACGCAACCAAAATTTACGCTCATCTGCGCTTAGCACATACCCTTTGTCATGCTCACCGCCCTTTAACCGATCCGGCATAGCCCAGCCCCGCTTCGACAACTTAGCGATCGTAATGACCAAGTGAGTCATCAGCGGTTGTTCGGGAGCCACTAGCTGATGGAAGTAAGGCCAAAACTCTTGATCCTCTGGTGAGCCTTGCCAGCCTCTATTAAGCTTGACGTCATCAAGGTTTTCATACGGATGAGAATGAAAGGTGCCCACCAGCTCAATATTTTGCCAATAGCGCTCAAAAAACTGTTTTTTGGCAATGATTGAATCAAAATTTGGCTGAACCCAATCTTCATGGCGAGTCGCTGACGTTTCAACTGTCGACATGGTGGCGACAATCCGTGCAGGCAAATCACCCTTTGCCGGAATGGAGTATCCCCAGAGAAGGCCGAACGTTTCCAGCTTCGCATACCCTTTTGAACGCTCACGGCCTCGATGCTCAAATTCGTAAGCTTCAAACGCTGTCGTGAAGAGCTGAGGTACGACGTACTCTTCTATATAGGTGACTTTTTCCATGAATAATCTCTTTATAGGCTCAGGCTACATGCTTAAGGCATGCTTACCTTATGGCAGCAGCCTAAGAGAGAGCAAGCTTATCGGAAGATTATGTATTTACATTACATCTCCCTGCTTAGCCTCTTTTTAGTTATGATAAGCAACCTTAGAGGTATATCGCGGCGTTAAAAACACACCGCATATCCACGGATAACATCATGATGTAAGGGCTTGTCGCGCAAGGTGTCATCATTGCTTACAGCGCACAAAAGAAATATGGCTTTATTACCGGCAAGGATGGTGCCAGCTACTTCTTTCACCGAAATCATTTAAAACAGCCGAACGCGTCACCAAAGAAAGGCTTGTCGGTCAGGTTTGATCCAGTACCCACACCCAAAGGTATGGCAGCCCGTCAGATTGAAGTAAACGACAAGGCGCTTTCTTACTGGGTGTACCACACACCAGAAGATTTTATTACCTCAAAAGCACTCAGTGTGGTCGTCATAACGAGGTCATTGCCCAAGGCAGGCGTATTTCTTATGCAGCCAAAAGCCCTGTAGAAGTCAGAGAAGGCTTAGCCACTAAAGCAAAAATCGCTGGTTTTAACGGGCTGCTCCAGACCGACATGGAACGCAAAACAGGGTGGAGCAAGTTTAACCCCAATCATCGCTACACTTACCACATATTTTCCGGCATTCCTGCAGTTATCCGACGTAAGGAAGCCGTCGCCGATAAAGCCGTAGCTGACGCTTCAAAAATCACGCTAGATGCAGCTGTAAAATCGGCTCTCGGCACCCCCATCTCTAATAAAGAACACGATGACGGAAAGCTGTGTGCTTTTGTTATGAGCGGCTTCGGCATACTGATTTTTCTTTTTATCGCGTCTAATATGTTGAGGTAGACTATAACGATGCTGATGATTCAGCTACCCATAGCCAAGAACACTATATTATGACCCCAGATTTCAGCTCTGATGAGCTTCGTTTAGCCATGCAACAAAGCCTAGATAGGCAAAACCATCGCCCAATGGCAGAATTTTGCGGCCTATCGCCCGAGCAAATGTATAGCTGGCTATATGCACCTTTTGGTGAGTTCTCAGGGGTCACCATCCGTCCACCAGATGATTTAACCACCAGCCCGGTTATGCGTTACTTATCGCTCATTGTAGAGGCTGCCATGCATCAAGGTGGTTCCTTTAAAGCAACGCCAAAGGGCAATCTGCCCACCACGTTAGTCAAGCAGGCCAGTGCCCTGCTTCCAGCATTCGCAGTGTCTCAGTACCGCACTCATATCAGCATCAGTGAGTTTGCGGGCCATAACGAAGAAGCGTTTAACGTCTTGCACTACACGCGCATTCTTGCGGAAGCAGCAGGCATCATTTACCGCCGTAGTGGCCGTTTTCATGTAAAGAAAGCTGCGCAAAAACAGTATCAAACACATGGCCTTCATGGTTTTTTTCTACCGATGCTCAAGGCGGCGGTCACAAAATATAACTGGGGCTATCTGGATGGCTGGCCAGAACAGGCTGATCTTCGGCCGTTTTGGCTATTCATGCTGTGGCGGTTACAGCATCACGGTTCTGTAGATCAATTGGCTAACGAGGTGGCCGTGGCCTTCCCTCGTTTTGTTGACGAACTGCCCACCGATGCCCATCACTCGCCCGCACGCTTGCTTCGCTTATTGATTGAGTCTCGTTTTGTAGGTCGCTTTTTACAATTTTGGGGATTTGTGACCATCGATCCGAAAGGCATGTTTTCGGATGCGGCTGCGCCGGGAATAGTCGACCAGCAGCCGCTGCTTTCGCAGGCGTTTAAGTTCTCGACTGATCAATAATCTATAGTATGGGATGAGGCACAACGAAAAGCCCATAGGCAATATTGGGATTGTCCAATGCGGGATGAACCTCGCCGGGATTCTCGCCATGCAGGATGAATATGCCTTATGAAAACCTGTTAGGCGAAGTTGCAGACACCTAGGCTTTGTACAAAAACTGCTTGCGCGTTTGGCACATGTAACAAGAAGAAGAGGCAAAATGGCGTCCCTGGCAGGATCAAAACCTACCACCTAACCAACTGATAAATATAATTTTCATTTATTATAAAATTCTTCCGCATACCTTATCGCATACCATTTGTCAGTTGGTTAGATGTATATTTCCGATTTCCTAATATGAAACTTTCACAATTTTGGAGCATCGCAATGCTGGGCTTGCTGTTTATCAGCTAGATTTGAATGCACAACTAAGTGGTTTTTATGCTTCCAGAATTAATAGGTACTAAACAGTTATGCGAGCGCTATGGAAGATCGGTCAGGACACTGAACCGCTGGCAGCATGATACGGGGTTCCCTAAACCTATCATTCATGGTGGCCATGGCTCGGAGGCGCGCTGGCGTGAAAGTGATATCCGGGCATGGGAGGATAAGCGGATGGGTGATGAATAGTGGTACCGCACGCGGTTACCACCGAAGCGCCCTTACCATAAGCACTGCTGCGCTAGCCCTATAGGTTTCTTTACTCGCAACACTATGCCCTGATAAAGGAATAAGCATGGCGAACCTACTTACTGCCAAAGATGTAGCTGAAAAGCTATCAGTAAGCCAGCGTAAAGCTTACTCGCTGAAGAACGTTATTGGATATGTTCAAATCGAGGGCAATATTCGGTTCGAAACTTTAGCTGTTGAAGCGTATATCTCCAGCTGCCAGAGGCCTCCTCTACCTGAACACAACAAAACGTGGCAAACACGAATAGGGACTGCAACAAGCTCAACATCACGCAAACGTGTCACCGCAGACGATATCAGTGCACTTTTGGACCAAAAGAGGAAAGAAAAGCGGGAGTCGATGCATGCAAGAACGGTACGTGACGACTAAAGAACTATGCGAGCGCTACGGACGAAGCCGAAATACGCTCTTGCGCTGGCAGACTAGCAAAGCCTTTCCCAAACCGGTTATCCAAGGTGGTCACGGCGCCGAATCCCGTTGGCGCGAAAGTGACCTCAAAGCTTGGGAGGACAAGCAGGTATTTGGTGGGGCAGCGGATTCGATTGACAGTGATTAGACTGCTTGGATTAACCAACCAGGCGCATCGTAATGAGACTAGCCATGGACGACAAAATCATGGGCGTAGGAGAAGCAGCCAAGATGCTGGGTGTAGATCGCACGACGCTCTGGCGAATGCACACCAAGTACAAGATGATTGCTCCACCGGCACGCTTCAGCATCGGCCGTACAGGTTACCTGCAATCTTACCTTGAGCAGTGGATGCAGGATCGTATGAATGAAGCCATTGACGATTTTAAGCGCTCCAAGTGACGCAACGATCATTGCATTGCTAACCAGCCGGCGCTCCCTTATCCGTCACAGGCGCATCCCCTAGGCTGGCGGCAAGTATAGTTGCGGTTAATACACGAATTACCGCATGCCTTGCCCTTCTTGCACACTCGGCAGCAACCACCTTGAGCTAAAGCGAGTTCATCAGGCATGGTGTTAAAGGCTAGATCGCATTCAGACCCTTCTCCGCTTACTTTCAGGTCAGCCTGGGTTACCCATGTCTCTGGACTGCCCACCGCTTCCCCGGCACTGGCCATAGCCGCCAAGCAGAGCATTAGTACCAATATCATGGCTCGAATCATCATGTTTCCCCGGTTTTATTGTTAGCCACCGGAGTATAAGCGGGTAGCTTAAAAGAGGGGGAGTCTTCCCCATAGAAAAGTAGCAGCTGTCGATTTTGACCGGGAACAGTGGGAACGGCGGGAACATTAATGATTAGTAAGGTATTTTTCTGTTCCCGCTGCCGAATCTGTACTGGGAACAGTGGGAACAGATTGTGCCACCATAATTAGCATGATGTCAGGAACCCGTACTACCATGGCTAATCCATGCTCAGCACTAAAGAGCCATCTGTACCTTGATGTGATCAGCGGTTGGCCACACAACCCTGAATGTCTTGGGCCACAGACCGGAGAGAGTCATAAGCATGGCTGGCGCCAGCCCCGCTCCATGCCCCAATGCGATTATACCCAGTGTTAGCCGATACGCCTGTATTGAGCTGTGCCTGCTTTAATGAGTCGAAGATAAGCGATAGCCCGCTTTCCAATGCGCGCGCGCTCAGACGGTACTGAACGGCCCGCTCTATAGGCACCATGCCAAAAGTAGTGCGGTAGTTGGTGGTACCGTTGGCTACCACCTCAGATTTGTCATCGCTCGCGAAAGCAATTACCTGGCCGCCTGCAGTCTCGCGTGTGCCTTCATTGCTATAGCGTATACCGGTAAACGGACTGATATAGCTGGCTGTCTCTCCTGTGAGCGAGACGCCGCGGTTCTCGACAATAGAGGCAATACAGTACTCGAGCGCATCACCTGACACAGAGGAAGAGTCATAATCGAAGCGGGCGGATTCAAAGTACTGGTTGCTGCTGCCATCAGAGCTCAGCGTAACGCCAGGCAGAGTGGCAAAGCTCCCATCTACGGACTGTGTCGATGCGCAGCCTGTCAGTAGCAGCGCAACGGCTGAAGTCATAGCCAACTTTATCATTTCAATTCCTCTCGTGTGGATCGGCTCTAAGGTGGTGGAAAAACTTAGCCTAACTCAATGTTACTGGCTAGAGTAGTTTGCCTGTTGCGCAGGGGCTAGGACCTCCACGCTTCGCGTTTTCAGTACAAGTTTTTACAAGCAGGAAAGAAGCACGGTTTGCAGCCCTACCGTTACGAAAAGCACGCCTTGAACCTTAACATTCCTTAACATGCTGTTGTCGCAAAATAAGGGGTTTGCACTCCTGACTGCGAACTTTTGCTGCGAACCTCAGTGCGAATTTTGTGAGTAGCTTTAAGCGACTCTGCGGGCGCTGGTGATGCACTGATGCATCAGGGCATCTATTCGATCAGCGCAATTTTGCACCCAGTGGCGTTATCCGATTATCAGGCATCGCCGGGAAGGTTGATTTGTCCGTCTCGGGATCGTTGTGCAATTCTGCATATCGGTCTGTTAATCAGCTTGGAGATAAGCCGGTTAGCGTCGATGCTATTTCCGTAGCATCGGTATAAGTGATTTCCCCTTACTTATTCAATCGTGTCTCAGAGACACCATTGAGCAATCTCAACGCCTTAAAAGCGGTGGTCAGGTTGACCACTGCTAGAAGTGACTCAGGATCACAATTAAAGGGGAGGATTCTCCCCTTTTCCGGTTTCAAACCGACAAAATCCCGCGCTTTTCCCCAGGGCTGGGGATATCCACCGTTGGTGTAAAACCCACTAATTGGTGGTATTCAAATACCCCTAATTCCGGGGATTTACTCAGGCTGAGGAAAAGCCAGTTGCTCCGGTATTGGCTTGTGAGGAAGCACTACGAAAGTTTTGTAGTACCCGGGATCAAAGGGGGGATTAAAGGCCATAGATTCTTGATCCAGTCAATGTGACCGCCTGGGCCATTGGTAAGCTGCAATTTCTGCACTCCCCCGGTTTTAAAGAGAGTTTTACGAAACTTTTGTAATACCCCCTTTATAGGGGCGTTACTCTGAATAACTCCCTCGAATCGTAGGTATTTAAATGCGGGGAAATCCCGTATTAAGAGCTTTCCGCCAACTTCATCATAACTGGGATTAGGTTGCGCTTTTGAGAGGGTGGCTCACACTGCTGGAATTAGTGGCCCTCTTAAAGAGGGTCGCAAAACTGAGGGTGACAGGTTTTGTAATAACTAGTGATTTGGTGGATACCA